>JAJQES010000107.1 GCA_021201565.1 Tannerellaceae bacterium | reverse complement strand
CTAAAAGAACAGGTTTTGGAAAGTGTGAAACGTCTGGACGAGCGTCGGGGTATTCTGCATATACGGCGCCATCTGGCTGCTACTCCTCTTTTCAAAGGAATACCGGATTTTCGTCCGGTCCGAATTGAAATGCTTAGGGCTGACAATGTTTCTCAACTCTTTCAGATATTAGATTCTATACCTTCGCAATTTGCAATAAAATGATCTTTATGTGATATTTCAGGTGTTACAAAATTAAAACAAAATGTTACAATAGTGTACGTAATCCGCTCTTAAATCACTATATATTTGCATAGAGTTTTTTTCATAGTATTTTAGATCTAAGGTTAACAAGTCTTTGCAGAGAAGGAATCGTGAGATTGCTTCTTTGAAGAGCAGAAAAAACCGTTCCTACTATATGTAGGGGCGGCTTTTTTTTATCCTGGAGATTAAGAGCTTTTAACAGCAATGGGCCGGAACGCATTTAAATTCCTCTTTTAAGTCAAATGTTTGCGTTATCTTTGTAGTTGTCTAATAGAAAGTAATATGTCTAAATTAGTTTCCATTGTAGTCCCTGCTTATAATGAAGAAGGAAATATCGAAGTGTTAGCTTCAGCCCTTTCTACTTTGTTTGAGACTCTACCTTACCGCTACGAACTTATCTTTATCAATGATGGCAGTAAAGATCGCACACAGGAAATCCTGGAGGATTTATCCCGGGAGGATCATCGTGTTTTTTATATAGAGCTTTCCCGTAATTTTGGACATCAACCGGCATTAAAAGCCGGCATTGATACAGCCAGAGGAGACTGTATTATCTCCATGGATTGTGACTTGCAGCATCCTCCACAATTGATTTTAGAGATGTTGATGAAATGGGAAGAGGGCTATGATGTGGTCTATACGATCCGGAAAGAGGATAAAAAACTTCCTTACTTGAAAAGAAAGTCATCGAAAGCCTTTTACCAGTTTTGTAATCGTATATCCGATATAGAAATGGAAGATGGTACTGCTGATTTCCGCTTGTTGGACAGGAAAGTTGCTCAGATATTTAGTTCCATGCAGGAAAGTGATTTGTTTATACGGGGTATGATCAAATGGTTAGGTTTTAAACAATATGGAATTGAGTATGAACCGGCAGAGCGTTTTTCGGGAACAACCAAATATAATGTTAAACGAATGGTCGGGCTGGCTATACGGGGAATCACATCTTTTAGTGTATCCCCTTTGTATATTGCGATTTATGTGGGCCTTACTATGTCTGTTCTTTCTTTCCTTTATCTTCCCTATGTCCTGTACTCCTATTTTATGGGAGATCCTACTTCAGGATGGTCGTCCCTTATTCTTACTATTGTATTTTTTAATGGTTTGACATTGCTATTGCTGGGAGTTATGGGAATTTACATCGGTAAGCTCTTTGTCCAATCAAAAAACCGCCCTAATTACATTGTAAGAACGACAAATATTAAAGAATGATATTACTCAGTTTTGATATTGAGGAGTTTGATACTCCATTGGAATATAAGGCCGCTATTTCCCGGGAAGAACAAATGCGTTTCTCCCGTCAGGGAACCCGGAATGTACTGGATCTGTTGGCCCGTCAACAGATAAAAGCGACTTTTTTTTGTACAGCGACTTTTGCAATTCATTCACCGGAGTTGATCCGGGAAATGGTTGACTCCGGACATGAGGTTGCTTCGCATGGGTATTACCATTCAGCTTTTGAAATAAAAGATCTGGCCACTTCTAAAGTTGCATTGGAAGAATTGACCCGCCAACCTGTTACAGGTTTCCGGATGGCCCGTATGATGCCTGTAGACGAAGCAGAAATAGCTAAAGCGGGCTATTTATATAACTCTTCATTAAATCCGACTTTTATACCCGGTCGTTATTATAATATTACAAAACCCCGTACCTGGTTTTATAAAGAGAATGTTTTACAGATTCCCGCATCTGTTTCCCCTCTTTTCCGCATTCCTCTTTTCTGGCTCTCTTTTCATAACTTTCCGTTCACTTTTTACCGGTTTTTATGTAACCGTACGATCCGGAAAGATGGATATTTAAATATTTATTTTCATCCCTGGGAATTTATAGATTTGAGTAATAAAGAACTAAAGTTGCCTTTTATTATACGCAATCATTCCGGAGAAGGAATGATCCGGCGCCTGGAAAAGTTTATTACTTATTATAAACACAAAGGGCAACCATTTGGAACAATTAACCACTATTTTAAAGAGAAAATGCCGGATGGGAAAAAGTAAATATTATGTAGTATGGAAAGGCCTTACTCCGGGAATCTATGAATCCTGGGAAGAGTGTAAAAAGCAGGTGGAAGGCCAGCCGGATGTCAGGTATAAGTCTTTTGAGACCCGGGAAGAAGCTGTTAACGCTTTTGAAGAAGGTCCGCCTCCTATCTGTTCCCGTAAGTCCGGTGAAGTGAAAAAGGGTGTAATAAGTGATGACCAGAATAAACCGGTTAAAGAGAGTATTTCTGTAGATGCAGCCTGTAGTGGCAACCCGGGAGATATGGAATACCGGGGGGTATATACGGCAACCGGTCAGGAAATCTTTCACCTGGGACCTTTGAAAATGGGAACCAATAATATCGGTGAGTTTCTGGCATTGGTACATGGATTGGCTTTGTTAAAGCAAAAAGGAAGTACTCTTCCTATTTATACGGATAGCCGGAATGCAATGGTATGGGTTCAAAAAAAGAAATGTAAAACCTTATTGGAGCGGATTCCTGAAAATGAAGAGATTTTTCAGCTGATTGAACGGGCAGAAAAATGGCTTCGTACCAATACCTATACGACTCCTATTTATAAATGGGAAACCAAAAAGTGGGGAGAGATCCCTGCTGATTTCGGACGTAAATGAGATTTGATATATTATAACGGAAAGCAGTATGTATGAAAAT
>JAJQES010000440.1 GCA_021201565.1 Tannerellaceae bacterium | reverse complement strand
ATATCTAATAACCTATGAACATTCTATAAATAATCCGGAGGATAATCCGGTGATTGTACTTGTTAAAGTTACAGATAAAGTAAAGTAATAAGTATATGGATAAAAAATGAATTAATTGCAGAAACGATTACCCCATTTCCGGTTAAATAAAGTCGACATCCGGATCAGCTGTAATCGGAGCCTGGTAATGGTCGTACACCACTTTTATATGATATTCCGTATCCTCCAGATCGAGATCGGGGTATAGGATCATACTTTTATAGAATTGTTTCCGGTCATGAGAGTGGGTAAGAGTGAAACCCGTTTCCGGGAATAAAGCGTCCCGGCTGTTATCTCCTAACAAGGATTTATTCCATACGCCGTGGGGACCTCTGATCTTATATTTCCCGGTAGACACAGAACGTATTATTTGTTGATTTTTCCAGAAATTAGATTCATTCAGATACAGAACATCCACCGTACCCGTCCAGTCCGTCTGCCGGGTTAAGGTAGTTATAAAATTCCGGATCGTTTTAACCGGTTCTACCGGGCGGTCAAACACATAGATACAAATCTTTTGCTCCGTTTCCGGCCACAGGTTTGCAAAAGCACTATAGGCATTTGTTCCAAACGCTTCTTCTACCATCGTCTGCAACCGGGCCGGATAAGAGGAATAAGTATCTGCCTCCCATCCTTTTATGCCGGGAGACTTGCCGGCTCCCCTTATATCAAACAACTGAGCACCATAATAAATAACATGGGCCTGTAATTTATTTAACCGGTCATAAAAAGGAAGTAACCGGGTATATAACAGGTCCGTCTCCTCTTTTGTCAATACACTTCCCTGCCGTAATTTCCCGGAAATTTCATTAGTAAAAAACCAGTCAGCCGTTTCTTTTGACAGCGTATTCCGGTTCTTCCTGTCAAAAGAATATTCCTCAGCTTCCGCCAGGTCTGCCTGTATATGATAATCCCTGAAAAAGCCCTCCTTATCCACCAGGGTCCAGTTATACATTCCCCCTGTTCCTTTCTCCCTGTATAGTTTTTCAGCCACATCAGACATGATCTCTTCGTACCGGCTTATTAACTCATCCGTAGGTCTTGTATGATCCACAATCAGCCATATACGAATCATACGTTCAAGTTCGGACCATTTTACATAGACAGGCCGTATATAGTCATTATCCTCTACCTCCACATATATATAAGGCATATTCTCTTCGTGAAAATGGGTCCTGATCTCTTCATATATCCATAGGATAAGATTGGCTCTCAGGTGAGATTCATATCCGGAATGATAAGTATGTACACATTTGCCCCCCGTTCCTTTTACAGAAACCGGAACATGTAACAATTCACTCCATACCGACACTTCATACGTTCTTCCCCAGAAAGTGGCACTTGTCCCCTGCCAGTTATCCGAATGTATTCTGAAATGCGGACTCAACCACTCTGAAAAAGTATTTGTATAGGTTTTTATTCCGGAAATACGAAATTTGTCTGCCGGATAAAGTTCAGACATGCGTTTTACCACACTCCGGGAAAAATAATATTTATTAAACGCGCGAATAAGAGTTACCAAAAGACCCAATACCACTAAAACGGCTATTATTTTCCAAACGTTTTTCATCCTGAAAGAGTGTTATTTATAAATTACCAAGATAACAAGCTTTCAAAGCTACTATTTTTAACGGATATGATCAAAGAACTCCGGTAGGTTTCATTTGCAGGAATAAATCAATAACATAGAAAGCGCAGATTATTTGTAATTAATCTGCGCTTTCTATGTCATCTGTGTGCCCTTTAGCTTATTTATAAACAAGGGTTGCTTTATTTGTTAACTCTTACCGTACCAGTCTTTTGGTTCGTAATTCATTCACAATCGTTTCCGAGAAACTTTCTGCGAGTGACGAGGCGTTCGCCGGATCTGTCGTACGGGTCTGGGCCGAATAGATCAGTTCATCATCATCATTCACTGTATAGATTTCCGCTTCCAGTACATAATTGGTAGTGGTTGTATAATATCCCGGGGTATATACATTATCGTACAATGTCCAGTATCTCCGGTAATAACGGCTTGACCCGTAATAATAAGGACGGTTATAATAAGTACCCGGAACATATCTCAGCTCTTTATCTTTATTGATCAGTGACACGATCATTACTGAGGTATAGTCAGAGCCTCTCAAGCGGGAAGCAATCTCTTCCTCTTCCACCCCATTAAAGCCTCTCGGTCCGAAAAGATCAAATGCTGAATTGGCATTAATACCATATTTCTTCAGTTCACTTACCATGGCCTGTTCCGTTTTGACCCGTTCTTCCCGGTCAGCCATTACACCTACCACCAGCACCTTGTTCATAAGGTCTGCCGGAGGATTATTGACACTCCATGAAGAGGTCAGCTTCGTACTGGTACCACATCCGGTAAAGATCAGCACCAGCAGGACAGGAAATAATATAATAATCTTCTTCATTTTTCTACCTGTTTTAATTTACTTCTGTTTTTTAGTCAATACATACCTATCCTCCAGTAATCCGGCAATAGGTTTTGCGTCTTTATCCAGTTTACGTAACCGGTTATCTTCTACTTTGTAATATTCTGTATCTCCTTTTTCCGGATAAAGGGCCAGCACATCCTGTTCAATCGCATAATGGCCTTCCCGGTTTTCAATATCATTGTTCCGGTCAATATACTCCAACCGTTCATGAAAGGTGTTATCCTGCCGGATGGTTAGCAATACATCCACCGCCGATCCTTCCACCGGAGGAAGTACTCCTTCATATACTCCCTGAAAAGCGGGAATTCCTACTACCTGTTCGATCTTTTCAGGTGTAAATGCTTCCTCCTTCTTTGTATCTTTCCGGGATTGAGTACAGGTGACTATGAACAAGCCTATTACCAGGCAACTCCCTAATTCCTTTATAT
>JAJQES010000351.1 GCA_021201565.1 Tannerellaceae bacterium | reverse complement strand
CCTATATGTTTTTGCTTTGGTTACTATTCGGTGACAGAGGAAAATCTTAGTTTGTAACATTTTTAAAATCAGGATAATATAAAGCGGGTTCGAGAATCGCCGCTTCCGCTGAAATATCTGAGAAAAAAGGCTTTACATGTAAAAATGTAAGGCCTTTTTTCGTTTGTAAACTAATCTAAGAAATAAAAATGATGGTACCTTAGTGAAGTAATAAGAGACAAAGGGACTCTCTACCGTTTTCCGTTTATATAAAATCGTGGATAATCCCTTAGTTTTCATCATTATAGTTTTCTCTCTTCCCTTTTCACCTCTTTTTTCTCCTTCTCTACTTCTTTTATCTCATCTTTTACTTCATCCTTTTCAGCACCTTTTCTCAGGTGTTTCTCCTCTTTTTTCAACGCCTTTTCTTTGTCATCCAGACTTTTTTCTTTCGATTTCAGACGATCTTTTTCTGTCTTTTTAGACTCTTTAGAATCTTTTTTCAGACGGTCTTTTTCTTCCCGCTCTTCCTTTCTAACCTTCCCGTTCTCTTCCCGGTTCTCTCTGTTTTCTACTCTCTTTTCACGTTCCGTTTTCTTTACTTCCTGCGAAAAAGCAGTACCACTACAAAGAATACCCATCATCAGTAATCCGGAAAAAATTATCTTTTTCATATCAATTATCTTTTAATTATTATCAAACAAATGTGTAGGATAAACCCACACAGCTTTAATCAACTTATAAAACAAAAGAATAATCTAATGTTTAAGACAACTCCGGTAGACCGATGTTTTTTAAGATAGAGTATAGTTTAGCATAAGATTTTAACAGAGTATAACGGTACCGTGTCATCCACATTTAACCAGCTCAACTGACTTCAGTGGGTATAAGAAATAATCATTAACTATTTACAAGAAACGATAATAAGTCTCTGACTCTTTGAACAAGGGTGTAGCCTATCTGTTAAAAAGGGAAGTAATTTAAAACTATCGGAAGATGAAAAATATAAAAAAAATATATGCGTTTATTGCTTGTATGATGCTGATAGGCAGTTTAAATCTTACTGCCGCAAATACCAAAGCAGACGTTACCATTAACTATGAAGACTTTTACAATGCACTTTCACCTTATGGCAACTGGATAAACTATCCGGGCTATGGGAATGTTTGGCATCCTAACGTGGCTGATTTCAGACCTTATGCAACGAATGGCTATTGGGAAAGTACGGATGAAGGTTTGTACTGGGAGTCTGGTTATGAGTGGGGATGGGCACCATTCCACTATGGAAGCTGGGATTATGATGACCAATATGGTTGGTTGTGGATTCCCGGATATGACTGGGCACCTGCATGGGTAACATGGGGTGAATATGAGGATAATTACGCGTGGGCACCTATTGGTCCCGGTATTGACCTGGCGGTTAATGGATGGGATAACTGGCGGCCCGGCCATGATTATTACTGGAATATGGTTCCTAAAAACAACATCGCTGACCATAATATAAGTAGCCATTTAATAGCGGCTAATGATGTCCGGAACAATGCTTCCAGAATTTCGCTGATAAATAATTTCCAACCTAACAGGGCTAATCATTATTATTCGGTAGGACCTGATAACCGTGCCGTATCCGGTGCAATGGGAAGAAATATAACACCTGTACGCTTAACAGATGCAGACCGTCAACCGGAAATGCGGGCAACAAATATGGCAAGGTCTGTAACTCCGGTTGGTATGAATGCAAATAGTGAAAAACAGGTTTACCGTCCAGAGGTAACCCGTCCGCAGGAAACCCACAATCAAACCATACCCGTTCGTACGGTAGATGCGGCCAATAGTAATCCGGTACGTGCGAACCAGGGATGGCCACAGGCTGATTTCAACCGTCAGCGGAGTAATATTGAAAGTCTGCCTACCCGTGAAGCCCCTATGCATGACTTTGGCCCGGCCGGTAGAAGTATGCGCGAAAGCGGTATGGGTGGCGGCATGCATGGCGGTGGTGGCCGTAGATAAAAGCCGTTTGGAATGTAAAATAGTTCATTAAAAGATAACGAATATGTTTAAAGATAAAGTAGCCATTGTAACCGGAGGAGGTTCCGGTTTTGGACGTGCCATGTCACAGCTTTATGCTGAAAAAGGAGCCAAAGTATTAGTAGCCGATGTCACTGAACAGCAGGCACAGGAAACAGTTGATTTAATAAAAAAAGCAGGCGGAGAAGCGTTGTTTGTAAAGACGGACGTTTCCAATCCGGCTGATTGTGAAAATCTGGTAAAACAGGCCGTACAGAAGTATGGCAAACTGGATATTGCTTTTAATAACGCGGGGATTGGTGGAGATACCGCTCCCATCGGAGAATATTCAATTGACGCATGGAATAAAATTATTGCAATAAACCTGTCGGGTGTATTCTATGGTATGCATTATCAAATCCCGCAAATGCTAAAAAACGGAGGAGGCGTAATTGTAAACATGTCATCTGTACTGGGAAAGGTCGGACTTGCGGGAGCAAGCGGCTATGTGGCAGCCAAACACGGTGTAGTAGGACTTACTCAAAACGTTGCACTTGAATACGGGCAACAGGGCATCCGGGCTAACTGTATAGGACCGGGCTGGGTGGATACACATCTCACACATGGTATGACACAACAGAAAGCAGCAGATGAAATGATGATAAATGCAAGTCCGATGAAACGGCTGGGTAAAATAGAAGAAATCGTAGACCTCGTATTATGGCTCAGCAGCGACCGTGCATCTTTCTGTAATGGTGCCTATTATCCTGTGGATGGAGGTACGTTAGCGGGATAATGTATGAGGGAAGAACTTCATAGGTATTAAAAAGGGGCTATCGAATTTTCGATACCCCCTTTACCGTTTAATTAAGTTGAAATATTTTCATTTAGAAATTGTATATCAATCCCATCGTAACATTATCCAGGTTAA
>JAJQES010000190.1 GCA_021201565.1 Tannerellaceae bacterium | reverse complement strand
ATATAATTTAAGTGGTAAATGCTATCATCGATTTTTCTCAATAGGTTTTTCATGATAAATTTATTCAGAAACTTTAATTATACCCACAAAATAAAAAAGAAGAACAACACATGCGTTTCGATTTTTGATATATGAAGTACACTTTTTGATTAACCCTCCAAAAGAATCGTTTTAAAGGGAGTGTCCTCTCCTAAAATAGGTTGACGCGATAGAGGTAATAAAAAAGCGGCTGCTCTTTTAAAGAACAGTCGCTTTTAATATTTCAAATCCCTCTTTTAGGGGAATAAAAGATTATATCCAGCGGATATAGGCAAAGTCCATACGGTGAGGCAGGTCTTTGTTTTCCGGGTAAACACGGAAGCCTAATTTATGGATACCGGCTTCGTTAGAAGTTGCTTTGATCTCGAAGTATAGTTTGGAACCTTCTTCTTTTTTCAACTCAAATGGCAATGCTTCAATGAATTCCAGATCATTGGTTTCCGGATTTTCTTTAGTCACCACCATGTCAACACCTAACATCCCTTTCATATCTTTCCGGTCCAGCACCACTTTGTAGGTATACTCTTCTCCTACGATCGGCGGATGTGCTACCACATCGCGGTCACAGGTAAATGATTCAACAACAAAATTATCCCACCTGGAAGCTATTTCTTCTTTCCATGCTGCGATCTCTTTTGCTTTGGCAAAATTATTTTCTTTCAGAATAGAAGAACGGGTGGCCAGTTTATTATAGAAACGGTCAATGTAATCATCGAGCATACGTTTCATCGTATAATCCGGTGCGATTTCTGAAATAGAGTTCTTGATATATTGAACCCATTCCGGAGAGTATCCTTTACTATTTTTTGCATAATAGGTCGGAATGATCTCATTTTCCAGAATATGATAGATGGTAGCAGCATCCAGTTGATCCTGGTATTGCTGGTTTTCGTAGGTACGTTTGTCGGTCAATGCCCATCCTGCACCTTCTTTGTAACCTTCATACCACCATCCGTCCAATACAGAGAAGTTCAACACGCCATTCATTTCTGCTTTTTCCCCGGAAGTACCGGATGCTTCCAACGGACGGGTTGGAGTGTTCAACCATACATCCACACCGGAAATAAGACGGCGTGCCAGACGCATATCGTAGTTTTCCAGGAAAATGATTTTACCTAAGAATTCCGGACGGCGTGAGATTTCTACAATGTGTTTGATCAGTCCCTGTCCACCTCCATCAGCCGGGTGAGCTTTTCCGGTGAAGATGAATTGGATCGGATATTTTTCATTGTTTACGATCTTTGCCAGGCGGTCCAGGTCTGTAAACAACAGGTGGGCACGTTTATAAGTCGCAAAACGGCGACCGAAACCAATTAACAGGGCGTTCGGATTGATCTTATCAAGGATAGACATTACTTTAGAAGGATCTCCCTGGTTTTTTAACCAGTTTCCTCTGAACTGTGCCTTAATATAATTGATCAGTTTTTGTTTCAGATGAGTACGGATATTCCAGATATCTTCATCCGGAACCTGCTGGATCGCTGACCAGATTTTTTTGTTGGACTGGTCATTCAGGAAGTTTTTATCAAAGTGTGAGTTATAGAACTGTTTCCATTCGGTGGCGGCCCATGTAGGCATGTGTACACCGTTGGTTACCCAGCTAACGTGGAGTTCATCTGCGAAATAGCCTTTCCATACCGGAGCAAACATTTTCTGGGATACTTTTCCGTGAAGCCAGCTTACTCCATTTGCTTCCTGGCATGTATTCAGAGCAAACACACTCATCGAGAATTTTTCCTGTGATCCCGGATTTTCCCGTCCCATATCGATAAATTCCTGCCAGCTGATACCCAGTTTCGCAGGATATTCTCCCATATAACGTCCGAACAGACCTTCATCAAAATAATCGTGTCCTGCCGGAACAGGAGTATGTACAGTATAAAGTGAAGAAGAACGAACGACTTCAAGTGCCTGGTTAAAGTTCAGACCGTTGTTGCTGATATAATCCACCAGACGTTGGACGTTAATCAGGGCTGCATGACCTTCGTTGCAGTGGTATACCTGTTTTTTTATACCCAGTTTGTTTAACAACATGATACCACCGATACCCAGCATATATTCCTGTTTCATACGGTTTTCCCAGTCACCCCCATATAACTGGTGAGTAATGGAGCGGTCCCATTCACTGTTTTCAGGAATATCCGTATCCATCAGATACAAAGGAACACGCCCTACATCTACTCTCCATACATGAGCATATACGGTACGTCCCGGGTAAGGAACTTCCAGTAAAAGAGGTTCACCATTAGAACTGGTTACCTGGGTTAAAGGAAGTGAGTTGAAGTTCTGTGCTTCGTAATTTGCGATCTGCTGTCCATCCATAGAAAGAGACTGCGTAAAATAACCGTAACGGTAAAGGAAACCTACCGCATTCAGGTCTATATTGCTGTCACTGGCTTCTTTCAGATAGTCACCGGCTAATACACCTAAACCTCCTGAGTATATTTTTAGAACGTTTGTTAAACCATATTCCATACTGAAATAGGCAACAGATGGTTTGGTCGTATCAGGTTTAACATCTACATACGCTCTGAATTTTTTATACACCTTATCAATTTCAGCAAGAAGTTCTTTATTGGAAATAAGTTCTTCCAGACGTTTATGAGGAAGGCTCTGAAGCATCAAAACCGGATTTCCTTCGGTCGATCTCCAAAGTTTTTCATCTACTTTTTTAAATAGCTTTACTCCTTCGTGATTCCATACCCACCAAAGGTTAGTCGCAATTTCATAAAGCGGTTTCAGTGGTTCCGGAAGTTTAGAGTGAGAATACACATCTTTCCAAATAGGACTGTTCGCGTTATTTGCCTTAATTTTCATTATAGTGAAGTTTAAAATGTTTCGATTATATTTATGTAAATCTTTAATTCTTAATTAGGTTTTTTGAAAAACAAGCAACAAAGATAAAATAAT
>JAJQES010000388.1 GCA_021201565.1 Tannerellaceae bacterium | reverse complement strand
ATTCAAGACAGATGAAAGAGCAGTTAAAAACGCTATGGAAGGATACATTCGGGGACCCGGACGCTTTTGTGGATCTCTTTTTTGAAAGAGTTTACGAAGAAGAAAACACATGGGTATATGAAAAAAAAGGCCGTATAATAGCCGCTTTACATGCCATTCCCTATCAAATGACTTATGCCGGAGAAATCATTCCGGTCTCCTATATCTGTGGAGTGGCAACCCTACCGGAAGAACGGGGAAAAGGGTATATGAAACAACTGATGGAAGAAGCTCACGAAGGACTTCGTCTCCGTGGTGACCAATTAGCCGTCCTGCTCCCGGCCAGCCCGGGATTGTTCAATTATTACAGCCAACTGGGCTATGAAACCACCTTTTATTATGAGAGTAACCATTTCTACTCTGAAACAGGAGATCCCCATCTGTCAAAGCAGCTGTATGCATCCGGAGAAGTACCGGAAGAAAAAATAATCCACTTTTTATACCGTCAATCCCTGAAAAGAGAGTATTGTATTCTCCATTCCCGGGAAGATATTTCGATTGTCCTTACAGATCTGCGGATGAACGGAGGAGACGCCTGGGTAACCACCAATGAAAAAAACGAAATAGATGCCTTAGCTTTTGTATCACCGGCCGGCGAACACATTCCAGAAACTTATTTGATTAAAGAAATGGTTTACATATCCCCCATAGCCGGAAAGAAACTACTTCAGTCGATATGCATGCAATATAATATTACACACATTGACATTCGTTATCCTGCTGAAACAAAAGGAATTCCTTTCGGAATGTCCAGGGTAGTGGACCTCTCTTTACAAAGAGTGAAAAATAACTTTACCGGTTTTATGAGTCTTATGTTAGAATAAATTACCTTTGCAATATATAATTTTGTAAAGATTGATAGTGATTGCGTATACATCCTTAGATTGATTCCTTAATTATTTTTACAACGCACCGCTATCTCTCCATGAAATAATCTATTTCAAAAATTTGTTTTTCTATGAATGAACTCGGGCTTTTATCTGTATTTCTACAGCCAGCACTCTACACAGCAATTATTTTTGCCGCTCTTTTTCTGCTCATTCTTCTTAAATATTTCACCTTAAAAAAGGCTCTTAAAAGAACAGTCAAAGAAGAAAAAGAGAGGCATATTACCGAAATCAACCATCTAAAAGAACAACTCTATACAGATCTGCAACAGGAATTTAAAGCACCTCTGGAAAATCTGACCTATACCCTCGAGGAAATCTACAAAAAAGAAAAAGAGGGAGAAAAGAAAAAAGTTCTCCGGCTCTCTCTCCGGAAAACAAAAATCATTGCCTATAAGCTGAACCAGTGGTCAGAAGACTCTGATGGTCCGGAAGAAACAGATCTTCCGGAGGAAATGAAAAAAGAATTTTACATGGAAGAAGGAGATAAATATCCGGTACACGAAACCCAATCTGTAAAAACTGTTCTCGAAAACGAACAGTTACCCAATGGGCTCGAAATTGTAAAAAACTACCTGGCAAATAATCTGGCTTCCGAAACCTTTAATCTGAAATTGAGTGGGGCTGAAGAAAAATTGCTGAAAAACATCATTGAATATATAAGGGAAAATCTGGAAAATACAGAACTTAGTGTAGAAGGAATGAGTAAACACCTCGGACTAAGCCGGAACCATCTACACCGCAAACTAAAAGCCATGACAGGCCAAAGTCCTGTGGAGTTTATCAAAACCATCCGGATGAGTTATGCCGCCCATCTGTTAAGTATCGGTAAATGGAGTGTATCCGAAGTGGGATACAAAGTAGGGTATAATACGCCCTCCTATTTTAGTAGTAGTTTCACCTCCCATTTCGGAATGTCTCCCAGCAGTTATATCGGCAAACAAAAGAAGAAGCACAGCGCTGACCAGTTATTAGTCCAGTAGTATTTTTCCTTATAGCCAATAGGATTTTCACTTCTTATCAGTCATTTTTCAGGCAGGAATCCTACCGGGCAGCGGTAAAAAAACGACTGGCCACACCCAAAACAAGACAAAACATATCTGAATGAAGGTATTACATCCCTTCAGGAAATTGGACGGGGATACTTTCTAAACCAACTTTTCCACTTTAAATAAAGCACTCCAAACAAGGCCTCACCAAAGATAGACGTATTCATTTTGGAGACTCCCAGCACACGGTTGATAAAAATGATGGGAACCTCTATGATCCGGAATCCAAATTTATAGGCTGTAAATTTCATCTCAATCTGGAACGCATACCCCTTAAAACGGATCCGGTCCAGCTCTATTGTTTCCAGCACAATACGCCGGTAACATTTAAAACCCGCAGTCGTGTCCTGTACCTTCATCCCTGTTACCATACGCACATATACAGAGGCAAAATAGGACATCAATACCCTTCCCAGCGGCCAGTTTACCACATTTACCCCATTGCAATAACGGGAACCGACCGCCACATCTGCCCCCTCTACCGTGCAGGCTTCATATAAACGGGGAAGATCCGCCGGATTATGGCTGAAATCGGCATCCATCTCAAAAATAAAATCATAGCCTTGTCCAAGCCCCCACTTAAAACCACAAATATAAGCCGTGCCCAGTCCCAGCTTACCGGAACGTTCGATCAGGAACAGACGGTCCGGAAACTCACTCTGTAATTCTTTCACAATGGAAGCTGTTCCGTCAGGAGACCCATCATCGACAATTAATATATGGAATACTTTTTCCAAAGCAAAAACAGCCCGGATAATATTCTCTATATTTTCCTTTTCATTATAAGTAGGGATGATTACAATACTATCAGATTTCATCTTCTATAATTGACAATTGACAATTGACAATTGACAATGAGAGAGTTATATGTTTTACTCTTTCGATCAATCAACAAATATCAAGTATTTACAAGTCAAAAGTAGTCAATTCCCCCTATTTAACTTAATTCCTATTCCTAAATTATTTAAAATTGTCTCCAAT
>JAJQES010000458.1 GCA_021201565.1 Tannerellaceae bacterium | reverse complement strand
ATACTATATTGCATAGATTTGATTGCTTTCCTACCTACAAAGATACTGATAAATTTGAAGTTCATAAAGGGTTGGCAGCATATTTGCAGTATTTCTGACAGTTCATTCCGGCTTATAAAACGGATAGGTATCCGGCTATAAGGAGGGTTTGGTATTATCTGTCTGATAGTTAGATAGTAAGAAAATTAAAATAGATAAATTATGTCAAAAAAAGAGGTTTATAAAGATTCTTTTGTGGATGAACTTCCGGAAAACCTTCTGGAAGGTGATGAGACAAATTTGCAGAATGAGGATGCAAATCCGGCAGAGGATATGGAGGATGCTGACAAAGTGACGGACGAGACAGAGGCATTGCGCCAACGTTGTGAAGAGTTAAACGACTCTTTAATGCGTATGTTAGCCGAATATGATAATTACCGTAAACGTACTCTGCGTGAGAAAGCTGAATTAATCAAAAGCGGAGGTGAAAGTGCTTTAACAAACCTGTTACCGGTAATTGATGACTTTGAAAGAGCATTACAGAATATTCGTACAGCAGAAGATATCAACTCTGTAAAAGAAGGGGTGGAATTGATTTATAATAAATTTCTTTCCTACCTTTCCCAACAAGGGGTAAAACCTATTGAAGCTATCGGAAAACCATTTGATACCGAGTTGTTTGAAGCAATCGCTATTACTCCGGCTCCCGAACCGGAACTCAAGGGTAAAGTGTTGGACAGTGTACAGACTGGATATACACTTTATGACAAAGTCATCCGTCATGCCAAAGTGGTGGTGGGCGAATGAGTGAAAGGGAAAAGAAAAAGCAAATAACAAAAGATGGCTAAAAGAGATTATTATGAAGTTTTAGGGGTTGCTAAAAATGCTACTGCTGATGAGATAAAGAAAGCATACCGCAAAAAGGCAATCGAATTTCATCCGGATAAGAATCCGGGTGACAAGACTGCGGAGGAGAAGTTCAAGGAAGCAGCTGAAGCGTATGATGTATTAAGTGACCCGCAAAAGCGGCAACGATATGACCAGTTCGGGCATGCCGGTGTCGGTGGTGCATCCCAGGGCGGAGGCTTTGGCGGTGGTATGTCTATGGAAGATATTTTCTCACAATTTGGGGATATTTTTGGAGGACATTTCGGAGGCTTTGGTGGTTTCAGTGGGTTTGGCGGTTCCCGTGGCCGTCGTGTCAACAGAGGGTCAGACCTGCGGGTGAAAGTAAAGCTTACGCTTAAGGAGATCGCTACCGGTGTTGAGAAAAAGATTAAAGTGAAGAAACAGGTGGCCTGTTCCCACTGTAATGGTAGCGGCGCAGAAGATCCCAATAGTACTAAAACCTGTGATACTTGTCATGGAAGTGGGGTGGTGACCCGTGTAACAAATACTTTCCTTGGACAAATGCAAACACAGTCTGCTTGTCCGACGTGTAATGGAGAAGGTAAACTGATTACAAAAAAGTGCCAGCAGTGTAGTGGCGAAGGGATTGTAAGGGATGAGGAAGTGATCACCATCAATATCCCGGCCGGTGTGGCAGAAGGAATGCAACTCTCAATGAGTGGCAAAGGAAATGCAGCCCGTCATGGAGGTATTAATGGAGATTTGTTGATCCTGGTAGAAGAGGAGCGGCATCCTGAACTGATCCGTGATGAGAATGATCTGCTTTATAATTTACTTCTCAGTTTCCCTCAGGCAGCTATGGGAGGAACGGTAGAAGTTCCGACCATTGACGGAAAAGCAAAATTGAAAATTGAACCGGGAACCCAACCAGGAAAAGTCCTTCGTTTGCGGAACAAAGGGTTGCCTTCTGTCAATAGCTATGGTACCGGCGATTTGTTGGTGAATGTCAGTGTTTACATTCCGGAAACATTGTCTTCGACAGATAAGGATTTATTGAAGAAACTGGAAAAATCTCCTAATATGCAACCTAATAAGACGATGAAGGAAAAGATTTTCAATAAGTTCAGAAGCATGTTTGATTGAAATCCGGCTCCTGATCCTCTAAAAGGGAATTTGAATATATATAAAAAAGGCTGTCTCAAAAAGAGATGGCCTTTTTTAGTTACTCCGGTACAAATTCCGGTTCCGCCTCCGGTAGTGCCTTCTCTGACCTAAATGAACCAATACCGATAGGTGGAGAGGAGAAAAGGTATGGGTGATTGCGGTAAAAGGTACCGGTGAATAGGGTGAATTCACCGGTACCTTTCTTTACATTCACCGATACCTTTTATCAGGATTACCTATGCTTTTTGCTTTGTTCATCCAGTAGGATTGTTGTCTGCAAAACTACTGACAGGAGGGGAAAAAACTATTGGATGAAATCTCTTTTTCTATTGCAAACCTGTGGGAATATCTTACCGGATCCGGACAGATATCCGGGGATTTTACTCTGCGGGTTGATATAGATATCGTTTGATACTCCGTTTAGGAGTCTTTTCAAATTCTTCCGGATGTAACTTAAAGCCTGACACTTTGCTGTATGAAGGCATCTCGTTATTCAGGTCATCTATATTTTTTTGCATTAGTTTATTCAGTTGATCCTGGTTGATCCCGGCTTTATCCAGGAGTTCCCAGTCGGGATAAATCAAGGCTACCAGTTTGCCGTTTTGGGAAATGATCAGCGATTCCGCTACATAAATCATATTATTTAATTGATCTTCGATCTCTTCCGGATAGATGTTCTGGCCGCTTGCTCCCAGAATCATAGTTTTACTACGTCCCCGGATGAAAAGGAATCCATCTGCATCGATTGTTCCCAGGTCCCCGGTTCGCATCCATCCGTCAGGCATCATGACCCCTTTGGTCGCTTCCGGATTTTTATAATATCCCAGCATGACATTCATACCACGAACCAGAATTTCACCTACTACATTTTCCGGGTCCGGTGATTCAATTTTCGCTTCCATGCGTTCTACGATCCGTCCGACGGAACCGGCTTTAAATTTATCCCATTGTTCGTAAGAGATCA
>JAJQES010000479.1 GCA_021201565.1 Tannerellaceae bacterium | reverse complement strand
GTATAAATTAGAAGAATATTTACCTGAATTCCTCGCTTTAGAACAGGAAGACGAAAGTCAGAAACAAAGGGATCTGTCTATCCGCCTGCTTTCAGACTACCGGGAAACCATTGGAGAACTACTGTTAGAAAATTTTACCCGGCAGTGGACAGAGTGGGCACATGCCAAAGGTAGCCGGACCCGTAACCAGGCACATGGTTCACCGGGTAACCTCATTGATCTGTATGCAACTGTGGATATTCCCGAATGTGAAGGGTTTGGGCTCTCTTCTTTTGGTATTCAGGGGTTACGTGCCGATACGATCATCCGGAAAAACGATTCGGATCTCTCTATGCTCAAATATGCCTCTTCCGGAGCGCATATTGCCGGAAAACCTTTCACTTCATCAGAAACTTTTACCTGGCTTACTGAGCATTTCCGGACTTCGCTGTCACAATGCAAACCTGAACTGGACCTGTTTTTTGTCGCAGGGGTTAACCGTGTGTTTTTCCACGGCACTACCTATTCTCCCAAAGAAGAAGCATGGCCCGGATGGAAGTTTTATGCATCCGTAGATATGAGTCCTACGAATACCCTCTGGCGTGATGCCGGGGCTATGTTTGAATATATTACCCGGTGCCAGTCATTCCTGCAATATGGCCGGCCCGACAATGATTTTCTGGTCTACCTCCCGGTGTATGATATGTGGTCCCGGTCCACAGACTCCCGGTTGCTGATGTTTAGTATCCATGACATGGAAAAAAGGGCTCCTGCATTTATTGAAACGATCCATGCTATCACCCAAAGCGGATATGATGTCGATTATATTTCCGACCACTTTATCCGCACGACTGTGTGCGAAGATGGCCTGTTGAAAACGACCGGAGGCACTACCTATAAAGCCCTTATTCTTCCCGCTGTTCATCTGATGCCCGAAGATGTGCTGGAGCATTTGCTGGAACTTGCCGCGCAGGGTGCAAAAATAATCTTTGCAGAAAATTATCCGCAGGATGTCCCCGGATTTTCAGATCTGGAAAAACGGCGGATGAAGTTTCACAGGCTAAAAGCGCAGTTACCTGTTGTTGATAGTTTTTCCCGGATGCTTGTGTCAGACTATGGCCAGGGAAAGATCATTACCGGTAACCAGTATGCCGGAGTACTGGCTGCCACCGGTGTACCTCCGGAAGAGATGAAAACCCGCTGGGGATTAAGTGCTATCCGGCGGAGCCATCCGGATGGACACCATTATTTTATATCCTCTCTTCAGCCAGACCAAACGGATGATTGGGTGTCGCTGGCGGTAGAGGCAAAATCTGCCCTGTTATTTGATCCAATGACCGGAAAAAGCGGGAAAGCAAAATTGCGTACCCGGAACGGCCAGACCCAGCTCAGGCTCCAACTGCATTCCGGAGAATCAGTGATTGTAAAGACGTTTGCAGACATAGATGTCGAAGGTCCGGCCTGGAACTACTGGCACCCGGCAGGGGACGTCCTTTCTCTTGCAGATGGATGGCACCTTTCTTTTATAGAGAGTGATCCCGGAATAACAGGAACCTTTTATATCGGTCAATTAGGCTCATGGACTACCCTGGATATTCCCGGCGTAACGATCAACCGGGGTACCGCTCTTTACACCAACACTTTTGACCTTCCTGCCGGCGGGATGCCGGAACAGTGGATCCTGGATCTGGGCGATGTACGGGAAAGCGCCCGTGTACGTATCAATGGGCAGGAGGCGGGCATTCTGTGGGCCGTTCCTTTCCGTACCGAAATAGGTCAATATCTCCGTCCCGGTACAAATACCATAGAGATCGAAGTCACCAATCTGCCGGCCAACCGGATCGCAGATTATGACCGCCGTGAAGTAGAATGGCGTAAGTTCAAAGAGATCAACTTCGTTGACCTCAATTACAAAGGCACTACCTATGGCCATTGGACTCCCGTAGAAAGCGGCCTGTTAGGTGAAGTCCGCCTTATCCCGGTTGGGAGTGAATAAAAAAGCGGCTGTCTGTTTCCGGACAACCGCTTTTTATAAACTTTACCTCATTTAGAGGACGGAGAAGTATTAAAACAATTTCTCCGGATATTCCCCGGCATCTACTAATGCCTGGATTTTATCTACTACCCCCTGACGGTCGGCTGCGTATGTTACACCAAACCATTTGGAAGTAGTATCTAATACTTTTACCGTAGCTTTGCCTGTCGTGATCAGTTCATTTACCACTAATGGAATGAAGAACTCACTTTTCAGGTTATCCATATTATTTTTCAGAAACTCTACGAAAGCAGCTTCTGAGTAGTTAAAATAATCAGGAGTAAATCCCCACATATTCATGGATACAGGTGTGTTTTCATCTAATATAATGGTATCCCCGTTTTCATCTGTGAACTGGATTTCCCCGTCAATCTTTTCAATAGCCGTCCGTTCAACCACTCCTGTCAGGTAACCTTCCTCGTTTGTTTCGCAAACACCACGAGCCACAGAACCGCTTTCGCTTAAGGTATTACCTACCCGGTAACCGATCATGCAATAATCATTTTCTTTGCCGGCCATTTCAGTCAGGGCTTTCCCTAATACTTCAAAACTGTCACGGCCATAGAAGTCATCCGCATTGATTACGGCAAACGGCTCTTTAATCACATCTTTACCCATAAGAACAGCGTGATTGGTTCCCCATGGTTTTTCACGTCCTTCCGGGCAGGTGAATCCTTCAGGCAGGTTGTCCAGATCCTGGAATACAACTTCTACCGGAATATGGCTTTCATATTTTGAAATGATCTTCTCACGAAAATCCTGTTCAAAAGTTTTACGGATCACGAATACCAGTTTTCCGAATCCTCCGCGGATTGCATCAAAAATGGAGTAGTCCATAATCGTTTCACCGTTGGGGCCCAGGCCATCCAATTGTTTTAATCCTCCGTAACGGCTACCCATACCGGCAGCTAATACAATTAAAGTTGGTTTCATAAATCTTTAAGTT
>JAJQES010000067.1 GCA_021201565.1 Tannerellaceae bacterium | reverse complement strand
TCAGGAAAAATAATGTATTCCTGAATTATCTTTTTTTATATTTTCTCAAATATTTTAAGAATTACGAATTTATTTCCTTTTTATTTTTGCGCCGTTGTATTGATAATCATTTAAAAATTTTCAAGGAGGACTTTTTTATGACAATACGGACTAACTCTTTAAATCTACTATTTGTATTTCTGATCGGGTTACTACCCGCAAATCTGTACGCTGAGAGAAATGAAAAGAGCGTACTTCTTTACACTCCCTATACTAAAATTTCTGTTCCACCGGGAGAATCTATTGATTACAGCATTGACGTCATTAATAACGGTAACGAAGTGATTAACCCCTCTATTTCAACAAAAGGAATACCGCGAGGATGGGACTATACCCTGAAATCCGGCGGATGGTCTATCAGCCAGTTAGCAGTCTTACCTAACGAAAAGAAAACGGTTTCACTAAAAGTGGAAGTTCCGATGAAAGTGAATAAAGGGACATATAACTTCTCGATCCATGCTGGAGAATTAGGAGAATTACCTCTTACGGTAATTGTTTCCGAACAGGGAACTTACCAGACTGAATTCCAGACCTCTCAACCGAATATGGAAGGAAATTCCAAATCAACTTTTACATTTAATGCCACCCTAAAAAACCGTACTGCGGAGCAACAATTATATGCCCTGAAAGCAATTACAGAGCGAGGCTGGAATGTAGTATTCAAAGCCAATTATAAACAGGCAACTTCTGCACAGGTTGAGCCCAATGCCACGGAAAACATTACCATTGAAATCACGCCCCCTGCCAGTATTGAGGCAGGTAGTTACAAAATACCGGTAGAAGCGACAACCAGTAATACGTCTGCTCAACTGGAACTTGAAGTGGTGATCACGGGTTCTTACCAGATGGATCTGAGTACACCACGTGGTTTGCTCAGTACAGATATAACTGCCGGAGACACAAAGAAAATAGATCTGGTTGTTAAAAACAGCGGATCCGCCGAATTAAAAGATATTCAATTATCAGGTAGTAAGCCTGTTGACTGGGAATTAACTTTCGAGCCGGCTACTATTGAACGACTGCCTGTCGGCTCAACAGCACAGGTAACTGCTACGATACGGGCCTCCAAAAAAGCATTACCAGGAGACTACATTACCCGTATGGAAGCAAAAACACCGGAAGTCAACTCCACAACCGAATTCCGTATTACAGTAAAAACACCACTAATATACGGATGGCTGGGGTTAGTCATCATCGTGGCTGTACTGGGAGGTATCATTTATCTTTTCCGCAAATACGGAAGGAGGTAATCTATGAACCAGCCAGTAATTGAACTCACCGGATTAACGAAAAAGTACGGTGACTTTACCGCTGTGAATGACCTGAATCTAACCTTACATAAAGGAGAGATATTCGGATTGTTAGGACCAAACGGTGCCGGTAAATCTACTACAATCCTTATGATGCTGGGATTGACAGACCCCACTTCCGGAACAGTAGAAGTCTGTGGCATTAATTCTACCAGACATCCGATTGAAGTAAAACGAAAAGTAGGTTACCTACCGGAAGACATCGGTTTTTATGATGACATGACCGGTATAGACAATCTGCTTTATACAGCAGGTCTGAATGGAATTCCTGTAAATGAAGCCCGGGAAAAAGCTTTTCTTCTGATGCAAAGAGTCGGATTAGAAGGACAATTGACGAAAAAAACAGGCAAGTATTCCCGTGGTATGCGACAACGACTGGGACTGGCAGATGTATTGATCAAGAATCCGGAAGTAATCATTCTGGATGAGCCCACTTCCGGAATAGATCCGGCAGGAGTGAAAGAATTTATCGAATTGATCAGTACATTGAGCCACGAAGAAGGACTTACTGTACTTTTTTCTTCTCATCACCTAAGCCAGGTTGAACAGGTATGCGATAGAGTCGGAATATTTAATCAGGGGCGGCTACTGGCTGATATCCGCATGAAAGAGATAGTCAGCCAGGGTAAAAAACTGGAAGAGATATATAATCACTACTTTGAGAAAGGAGGTATATCAAATGAATAACAGCATATATCATCCATTTTGGGTAATTGTAAGTAAAGAAATAGCAGATCATATTCGTAGCTGGCGCTTTATTATTTTACTTATTATTATCGGATTGACCTGCATGGGCTCCCTCTATACAGCTCTTACGAACATTCAGGCAGCGATCAAACCCAATGATCCGGACGGTTCCTTTTTGTTCCTGAAATTATTTACCGTTTCAGATGGAACTCTTCCATCTTTTACAGTATTTATTAGTTTCTTAGGGCCCTTATTAGGAATCGCTCTGGGATTTGATGCGATCAATTCAGAACAAAACAAAGGCACTTTAAGCCGTATCCTTTCTCAACCTATTCACAGGGATTATCTATTGAATGCTAAATTCACAGGCGCATTGGCAGTCATTGGGATCATGCTCTTTACACTTGGTTTCCTGGTAATGGGATTCGGCCTGATAGCCATTGGAATACCTCCCACTGCTGAGGAGTTTCTCAGGATCATTTTTTATTTGATCGTCAGTCTGTTCTATGTAGGATTCTGGCTCAATCTATCTATTTTCTTCTCGCTTATATTCAGACTAGCGGCCACATCTGCCCTGGCAAGTGTAGCAATCTGGTTATTTTTCAGTGTCTTTTACAACATGATCATCAATCTGATCGGAAAAGCTTTACAACCTTCTGTCATGGCTTCCCCTACTCAGATCATACAATACCAGAAGTTTATGCTGAACCTGTTACGGTTTGCTCCCAGCGAACTGTTTAATCAGGCCACTACAACATTGCTGATGCCATCCGTCAGAAGTATCGGACCTTTAACCATGGAACAGGTACAGGGTGCGATCCCCAGTCCGCTACCCCTTGGACAAAGTATCCTGGTCGTTTGGCCTCAGCTAACAGGTCTGATCGCTGTCACTCTGATCTGTTTTGGATTATCTTACTACTTTTTTATGAGACGGGAAATACGTC
>JAJQES010000139.1 GCA_021201565.1 Tannerellaceae bacterium | reverse complement strand
TTGAAAAAATTGACAATTGATAATTGACAATTGTCAATTGAAATAATATTTCTATATTTGAGGAGTAACACTCCTGAGGCGTGAGATTATAAATGATTGTAGAATTAAAATTTATTTAACCATGGCAGAAAAAACAAGATACTCTGATGCAGAACTGGAAGAGTTCCGTGCTATTATATTAGAAAAGCTGGACACAGCAAAGAAGGACTATGAACTGTTGAGAGAGGGTGTAACAAATTCAGATGGTAACGATGTATCTGATACATCTCCTACGTTCAAAGTATTAGAAGAAGGCGCTGCTACTCTTTCAAAAGAGGAAGCCGGCCGGTTAGCTCAACGGCAGATGAAGTTTATTCAGAATCTGCAGGCGGCCCTTATCCGTATAGAGAACAAAACATACGGAGTGTGCCGTGAGACAGGTAAACTGATACCAAAGGAAAGACTTCGCGCGGTTCCTCATGCAACATTAAGTATTGAAGCAAAACAAGGAGGCGCCCGTTAAAATGAAATACTCAAAAGGCTGGGGAGCAGTATTGGTTGTCCTACTGCTCCTTATTCTTGACCAGGTGATTAAAATATGGGTGAAAACCCATATGTATCTATATGATTCTATAGAGGTGACTTCCTGGTTTCAAATTTATTTTACGGAAAATCCGGGAATGGCCTTTGGAATGGAGCTAATGGATAAGCTCTACCTCACTCTTTTCCGGATCATTGCAGTCGGATTCATCGGGTATTATTTGTACCGTATTGTCCGGCAGAATTATAACTTTGGCTATATAGCCTGTATTTCTTTCATCTTTGCCGGTGCAGTCGGTAATATTATTGATTCTGTTTTTTACGGAGTCTTTTTTGAAGAAAGTTCCCGTACCCATATTGCTGCTTTTCTGCCTGATGGTGGAGGGTATGCTCCCTGGTTGCATGGGATGGTAGTGGACATGTTCTATTTTCCTCTAATAAAAACAATATTACCAGAGTGGGTTCCTGTATGGGGTGGGCAGGAGTTTATCTTTTTCCGGCCTATTTTTAATCTGGCAGACTCTGCTATTTGTGTAGGAGTCTTTGTCCTGTTCCTGTTCTATCGTAAAACGTTATCGAACAGCATGTCTAAAGAAGATAAAAAAACGGATGCAGTTGAAGCCCAATAAATATGTTTTACTGATCGGAGGTTTTTTACTTTTATTTGCCTGTGGCAAAACACCCCGGGGTGTTTTATCTGAGAAGAAAATGCAGGCAGTCCTTACCGATATGCAGATTGCCGAAGCGATGATCGGGGTGGATTATGCGGCTTACCGTGATAGCGGTTACAAAGAAGCCCTTTATGAATCAGTATTCCGTAAACATAAAGTCACCCAGGAGGTATATGATAGTTCGCTGGTGTGGTATGGGAAAAATCTGGATATCTATATGAAGATGTACGACCGGATCCGGACGGATCTGGATGGGCGGATCAAGGAGTTAGGCGATGTACAGGCAAGTGCGGCTCCGGCAACCCGGAATGATTCGGTGGATATCTGGCCCCGGCGTCCGTATCTGACGTTTAAACAGGAAACCTTCTTTAATGGGGTTGTGTTTGATTTGAAACCAGACCGAAACTATCCGTCGGGTAGTAATTTTGTGTTAGGTATGCGTGTCTGGGGACTTCGTCCGGGAATGGAACAATATCCCGAGATCCGGCTTTCAGTAGAACATCCGGATACTACTCTGACGGTTAATACCCGTATCACTCAGGATGGTTATTATGAGACTCGTCTGCAAAGTTTGGCCACAAAACAGGTAAAACGGGTGTATGGATATATTCGCTTGGATAACGCAGATGCTGACTATTACAGAGTGTATGCCGATAGTCTGAACCTGATGCGATATAACTATCGTTCTGACTTTTCGGTAAATAAGGATTCCCTCCAAACTGAGACGGCTCCTCTGAT
Organism: Tannerellaceae bacterium; assembly: GCA_021201565.1. Classification (GTDB taxonomy): domain Bacteria; phylum Bacteroidota; class Bacteroidia; order Bacteroidales; family Tannerellaceae; genus UBA4116. Next base: position 1,056 of record JAJQES010000139.1, on the reverse strand, counting down.
GGAACTTTCTTCATTGATGACGGAATAACTGATATGCGTAAATTGGCTTCCCATTATATTTGGTATAATACTCTTTACCGTTTTCATTGTATAGTGCTGGAGGGCCAACAAATTGTAGAACTGTTTCCGCTGGAACAGGAAGAGGCGGGAGTTGAGTTTCTGAATGGACTTTTATGGGTGGCACCGCAAGAAATAATACCATGGGATTGGATCGGTGAAAGAATCGGAAAGGGACAGGAAGCCTGTTCCCTTTGTGAGTGGATAGGAAGCCAGTCCACCTCCCAAAAAGGAATAAGAAAGAATCAAAAAATAACTATCTGGCATTTTCCGGATTTAACCCTGCCGGCGTCTGAATTCTGCACAGATAATGGCAGTGGCTATCGCTACGTTCAGCGAGTCTGAAGTTGCATGTCCTGCCGGATAATCAGGAATATATAATTTTTCAGTAACCATTTCTTCGATCTCCGGCCGGATTCCATTGCCTTCATTACCCATGATGATAATTCCGTGAGTTGTCAACTCTTTTTCATATATATTGTCTCCATCCAGGAAGGTGCCAAACAGAGGCACTCCGGTGCTTTGTTGCATTTGTAACCAGTTTTCCAGATTCAGGTAATGAATACGAACACGTGCCAGGGCACCCATTGTGGCTTGTACGGTTTTGGGCGCGAATGCATCGGCTGTGTCCGGACTACAAACAATGTGCTGAATACCGTACCAATCCGCTAACCGGATAATTGTTCCCAGGTTTCCCGGGTCCTGTATCCCATCCAAAGCCAGAACCAGTTCATCCTGTGGCCGGATTAGTTCCGGATCATAGGAAGGATATTTGAAAACAGCCAGAACATCTTGTGGTGTTTTGAGAAAACTGGCCCGTTGCAGATCTGCTTCATCTGCTTCCAGTAATTCCTCTACGGGAATATCTCCCTGAGTGGCCATCCAGGAAGATTTAGCCAGGATCAGTTCGCAGGGGAAATGTCCCAGCATATCCGCTACCAGTTTGTTTCCTTCGGCTACAAAACTTCTGTATTCATTCCGGAACTTCTTGCGTGCCAA
>JAJQES010000395.1 GCA_021201565.1 Tannerellaceae bacterium | reverse complement strand
AATTATACTTACTACTAAGTAGAATTTATATATTTGCAGCATGAAAGATACCCGGAATGAAATAATAATGATAGCAAACGACCTCATCCGGTCGGTTGGATACAATGCTTTCAGCTATACGGATATATCGAAAAAGCTCAATATCAAAAATGCTGCTATACACTATCATTTTCCGGCCAAAAGCGACTTAGGTGTAGAAATAATCCGGAAAAACCGTTCAGCATTTAAAGAAATAACCGGTTCGTGGAAAAGGATGGAGTACCGCCGGCAGTTAAACAATTACCTTACGATGCACGACGGTTTAACCAGCGATTATCTGACTTGTATTGTCGGGGCACTTTCTCCTTCCTATGATACCTTACCCGAAAATATGCAGGAAGAATTACAACAGCTCATAAATACCATTATTGACTGGATTGCAGATATATTAGAAAAAGGAAGAGAAAACGGAGAACTTCACTTCAGTGAAACACCCAAAGCACGGGCATACGTTATACATTCGGCTATGCTGTCTGCCTTATTGATGAATAAGGTATTAAAAAACGATGTATATAAATCGATTCAAAACAGCCTGTCAGGCATTTGATATTTTTTTATCCCCTATACTTACTTACTAATAAGTACAATTCAAAAGACTAATCATAAATATAGGAAAGATGCATGCAACAATTAGTTCGATAGGGATCTATCACCCCCTGAAAGAAATCAAAAACAGCTATTTCGAAGAGTTTTTAGAAACCACCGACCAGTGGATAAAAGAAAGAACAGGAATAGAAAACCGGTATTACGCATTAGAAAATGAATATACAAGCGACTTATGTGTAAAAGCAGTCGAAGCTCTTGTGAAAAATCATACTACAAACTTACAGGAAGTTGATTTCATTATCGTGGCAACCAGTACGCCGGACCAAACTTTACCCAGTGTTGCCAGCCGGGTGCAAACACGGATGAATATACCCCATGCCGGATGTATAGATATATCCGCTGCCTGTGGAGGTTTTGTATATGGAATCATCTTAGCCAAAGGATTAATTGCTGCCGGTACACACCGGAAAATAATAGTAACCGGAGCCGAAACCCTATCCAAAGTGACCGACTTCACCGATCGGAGTTCCTGCATACTTTTCGGTGACGGAGCAGGCGCAGTAATTGTTGAAGCAAGTTCGGAAAATCACCTGTTAAAAGTAATCACAGATACAGACGGATCTTACGGCAAAGACTTATATCTATCCAACAAAAATATCCCAATCAATGGCAAGCCAGTCATACCGGATAATAACATCCATCAAAATGGACGGGTTGTTTTCAAATGGGCTGTATCCACCTTAACAAAGAAGATAGAGGAGTTAGTATCAAAGAATGGTATAACATTAGAGGATATTGATTACTTCATTCCCCACAGTGCCAATATGCGGATATTAGAAACAGTCTGCAAAGAATTAGGTATCCCCATGGAAAAGTGTCTGGAGAGTATAAAAAACTATGGTAACACCTCAGCCGCATCCATCCCGTTAGCGTGGTATAACGGAATCACTTCAGGGAGAATAAAACCAAACGACAAATTGTTATTAATCGGATTCGGTGGTGGATTAACCTGTGCCGGGATATGTTTGCAGAATAATATTGAAATGAAATAATATGCAGATTCCTTGAGGAGATATACGTCATCGTATTGGGCCACTTGTTATATCCTCGCTTTAAACACTCAATGATTATCTTGAAAGGATCATAATAAGGCAACCCGACACGATGACGATGATAAGTGAAAGTGTTTTTATCTTTGTAACTATTTTTCCTTGTACTGCTTTGTGAGGTTTTCAATTTTTCGACATTGCTTATTTTTTTCTTTCACGGTATATTTTTTTATATGTTTCTTCAAGATCACCGACTTTGGAGGTAATCGTCCCCGGGCCGCAAGGCGAGTGGGCAAGTTGTTTTTTGCGGCCGAATTAATTTCGGGCGGCACAAAACACAACTTGCCATGTTCTGTTGAACATTAAATTACCCTAAAACGAATAATTTAAATAGATTAAACACCTTCTTGAGAACTTGAAAACTGAACAACACAAATATATCTGTATACCTTTTAAACAAAAAACTCTTTTCAGGTGTAAGAAATTGACTTTTGAGGTATTCAATTGTCATAATCTTCCTATTTTATGCTCTCCAAGAATCATATGATATCTTAGAATCATATAATCTCATAATATTAGTACGTTAGAACAAAAGAACCACAGAATCTCGTAACATCAGAACCTTAGAACAAAAGAACCACAGAATCTCGTAACATCAGAACCTTAGAACAAGAGAACCACAGAACCTCGTAACATTAGAACCTTAGAACAAGAGAACCACAGAACCTCGTAACATTAGAACCTTAGAACAAGAGAACCACAGAACCTCGTAACATTAGAACAATATAATATTTATATATTGGAAAAATAAAACGATTTTCCCTCTCCCCGATGAAACAAAACCCGTTCTGATGAAACAGATAGCCATACCTATACAACCTATTATTTTTTATATTTTGTTTGCTCTCACAAATCAACAAATCTTTAGAAAAATGAAGTTTACAGTAATTGATACACAGTCATATAAAATGATGAAAGAAGGCTTTAATAAATTTCTAAATGAAATACAAAGTCTTTGTAAATCCGGAGAAGTAGAGGGAGAATGGATGGACGGCCAGGAAGTATGTTTGCGCCTTAATATCTCAAAACGCACTTTGTATAATTATAAATTAAGGGGAATTATCCCTTATTCAACGATAGGAAACAAATCCTATTTCAAATTATCAGATATTCAAAAATACATTGAAAAACAAAAAATAGGATAAAATATGGAGTTCCATGAATTTAATAAAGAAGAAGCTCTGTTTTTCATGAAAAAGCTGGAAGAATCAATTAGTAAGATTAAAGAGGCTATTGAAAAACGTACATTTACCATAAATGTAGAAACCTATTTAACAAATAGTGATATGTACAA
>JAJQES010000355.1 GCA_021201565.1 Tannerellaceae bacterium | reverse complement strand
GTTGCTCCCTGAGGCCTGCGTTTTGCTTCTCCGAATCAATAAGCCGTTCGGTTGTTTCCGTCAGTTGCTTTGTGAACTCTTTCAGATCGTTTATCAGCCGGTTAGTAAGGGAGGCATAATTTTGTTCTTCCAGGTTACCGGTCAATATCCATACATACGAAATTTCACTTATTAGCTGGGTTATTTCCCGGATCACTTCTATGGAAATGGGTTTTTTTCCATAGATCTGCATCTGAAGAGTTGGGGTAGGAATATTTGTTTTCTGACTTAATAGTTCCATATCTATATGATAAGTCGAAATCACATCCTGGAGACGTTCCCGGATAGCAGCGGACCCCTGAATCTTTTTTGTAAGAATGGGCACATACGTGGAAGTGTCTTTCGCATGTAGTTTGTTGTAGTCTATAGATGCATCCAATGTAACTTCACATATCATATTCCCATACCCTGTGAGCAACCAGTGCAGATTCAGGTCCGGAAAAACGTCCCCAAACTTTAGCAGTGTATCCGTGTTTGGTTTTCGTCCTTTATTAGTATAATTGTTGAATCCACCATCAGTCATTTCAAGCTTTTCTGCTGCTGTTTTAGGTTCTAACCCTTTGAACTCTAAAAACTGTTTAAGTCTGTCAGATATACTCATATAAAAAATGTAATAAATAGAAACAAATGTTTTGTTTAACAAAAACAAATGTTTATATTTGCATTATATAATAACAAACAACCCATCCATTATCACCCTTAACAAAAAAGCAACTATGATGACGTTTGATATTGTTTTGAAAATTAGCTTTTTATATCGTTTCTATCGAAAGGGCCGACCGGAAGTCTATACTTTTATTTCTTATCCTGAAAAAAGTATTTTACCTCCGGAAATAGTTTGTGTGGATGATGTTTTTTATCCGGAATTTAATCAGGTAAAAACATTTGTTTCTACCTGATCCGGTATCCGGCTAATAAAAGCCTAACATCCTTTTTTATTAAACTCATTTCTGAATGAAACATATAAATTATTACAAAGATGAATAAAAATGAACAAACCAACAAACATTTTACCCCAAATGTGGATGAGTTACCCTTAACTGAGTATTTTGCGAATTTACCGAAAGCGGTGAGGCGGCCAGTGATTATTTCTGCTCCCAAGGAAGAACTGATTACTGAAATTGCTTTGATTTGCGGTAAAACCAAGATGACGGCCCGTCGCTGGGTATATGGGTATGCAGAACCCTGTCTGGCTGAGAAAGAGAAGATCGCGGCTTTACTGGAGTGTAATATAGACTCTCTTTTCCCTTCCCGGAAGAAGGAAACCTCACGGTCTTAATGGACAAAAAGTTGCACGGCCACTAATCCCAGGATAACGGAGGTGGCTGTTGCAATCAGCCCCGGAATCATAAAGGAATGGTTTAAAATGTATTTTCCGATATGAGTCGTACCCGTTCGGTCGAAATTGATCGCGGCGACTACTGTGGGGTAATTGGGGATAAAGAAATAACCGTTGACTGCCGGGAACAGCGCGATCAGGGTAAAGGGGGAAATACCCAGTGCGATTCCCAATGGAAGAAGGGCACGAATGGTAGCGGCCTGGCTGAACAGAAGGATAGACATCAGAAACAGTGCGATCCCGAATAGCCAGGGCATTTGAGTAACTATGCTTTCGATGGAGCCTTTCAACTCTGCCATGTTACCGGCTATAAATGTATCCCCCATCCAGGCGATCCCGAAAATGGCCACTACAGCCTGCATACCTGCATTGAAAACTGACCCCTGTGCGGCTTTAAGTCCGTCGGTGCGTGTGATTATCAGGATAAGGGCAGCCGCACTGAGCATCAGGATCTCAATAATATAGGCCATGCCCAATTGGGATTCTACTCCACCGGTTACAAATACAGGCCGGATGGATTCCATAGAACCAAACAGGATAATCCCTACGGTTGCCAGGATAAAAATGATTACAGAGACCAGAGCGGAACGTTGGTTTTTTACGTCAGTAGTCTGGTAGGGCTGACTTGTGAATTCTCCTGCCGCGACCCGGCGCCGGAATTCAGGGTCATCAGCCAGTTCTTTTCCTACCCGCAGAGAGTAAAGTGCACCGGCTAAGACTCCCATTAATGTACAGGGTACAGTGATGGCTAAGATCTGTAAGAGTGTGATATTGAATCCGGCTGCTGTTAACATACTGAGCAGTGCCACAGTGGCAGCGGAGATGGGACTTGCAGTAATGGCCTGCTGTGAGGCGATCACGGCAATCCCCAGGGGGCGTTCGGGACGTATTTTGGTTTCGGTAGCCACTTCTGCAATTACCGGAAGTACGGAGTAAGCTACATGTCCGGTACCGGCTACAAATGTAAACAGGTAGGTTACCAACGGACTGAGGATGGTGATTTGTTTCGGATTTTTACGGAGAAGCTTTTCCGCCATTTTGACCATCAGGTCTAATCCACCGGCTGCCTGCATACAACTGGCGGCTGCAATCACTGCAACAATCATCAACATTACATCAATAGGAGGGGAGGTGGGTTCCAGACCGAAAACAAATGTAAGGATGGCCAGTCCGAGACCGCCTAAAACGCCTAATCCGATGCCCCCTATCCGGGCTCCGATAATAATGGCGGTCAATACAAAAAAGAGTTGAATCAGCATTTATGTTTTGAGATTTAGTTTGAATCCGGCGCAAAAGTAGCTATTTTACACCAAATACAAACAGTTCTATCCCAATGTAACCATATTTTAACAGGGAAGGTTTTTTAATTGACAATTGACAAATTGTATTTATCCGGAAGTATGGGTGATAAAGATCCTGGCTGTGCATCCGGATTTTCTAAAAAGAGGGTAAGGGTAGCGCTATTGGAATTTGACTGGCAATATGGGATTCAACAACGAATGAAAATTATCCGGTTGGATGTGTCCGAAAAGAATTACCCGGCTATCCGGTTATAAGAATCTATTTAAAATAAAATCTATACGAAGTTTTCGTATTTGAGGGAATGTATTATAT
>JAJQES010000153.1 GCA_021201565.1 Tannerellaceae bacterium | reverse complement strand
CCCCCTTTAGGGGGTTGAGGGGTTAGTTATACTGATTCATGGTGATCTGTATCCCGGCCAGACAGAAACTTTTTACGATTTCAGCTGCCTTCTCTACCAGTTTCGGAAGTTCTGTTAATTCTTCCGGATCAAACGGGCTTAAGACATAATCAACCTGCCCTCCCCGTGGGAATTGACTTCCAATTCCAAACCGCAAACGAGCATATTCCTGTGTACCCAGCGTCTCCTGAATGTTCCGCAGTCCGTTATGCCCTCCGTGACTTCCTTTCGGCTTCAGACGCAGCGTGCCAAACGGAAGCGCCAATTCATCTACGATTACCAGCACTTGTTCCACCGGGATATTCTCCTTCTGCATCCAGTAACGGACAGCCAGGCCACTCAGGTTCATAAATGTATTAGGCTTCAACAGGATCAATTCACAATTCTTCACACGCAATTTAGCTACCGCTCCATAGCGCGCTTCTGTAAAAGGGGCGCCTCCCTCTTCCGATAACTGGTTCACCACCCGGAATCCAATATTATGACGCGTACCCCAATACTGAGATCCTATATTACCCAAACCAACAATCAAATACTTCATTTTAATAAGACAATTAAAAAAGGGAAGCCACATTCCATAAGAACGCACTTCCCTTTCCTGTATATTTTAACTGTTTACTGATTATTTCTTGGCAGCAGCAGCGGCAGCAGCACCACGGGCAGCACGAGTCAGTTTTACAGCAGCAACTACTGCATTTTTAGCATTTACCAGTTCAAGGTTTTCAAACTGCAATGCACCTACCTGGATCGTTTTTCCTAATCCCAGGTTAGTGATGTCAATGTTCAGTTGCTCAGGAATATCTTTGTAAAGTGCTTTCACTTTCAGTTTTCTCATTTCGAGACTTAATTTACCCCCTGCTTTCACACCTTCAGAGTGTCCCTGCAATTTAACAGGCACTTCTATCGTAATTGGTTTCTCAGCAAAGATTTCCTGGAAGTCGATATGCAGAATAGCATCTGTTACCGGGTGGAACTGGATGTCCTTTACGATAGCCATTACTTTTTTATTATCCCGCAGATTCAGTTCTACCAGGAATACTTCCGGAGTATAGATCAAACCACGAACAGCCTCCAGTGTTACCACGAAATCCGTTACGATTACACCTTTACCGTTTCCAAGGTCTACTAATTTATCACCAGCATTCAAAGTACCGGTATAAGGCATGGCAACAGGTTCACTACCATATAATACAGCAGGGATATTACCCTCTTTACGAATTGCCCTAACGGCTTTTTTTCCTACGATCTCTCTCGCAGTTCCTTCTAATTGAAAAGTTTTCATTTGTTTAATTTTTTTCTTGTGTTACTCAAAATTAGTCCTATTTGCTAATTTCCCATCACACCATGCTGGGTCAAAAAGCGGTGCAAAGATACATCTTATTATTGGAAATACCAAAAGGTCTGTATTTCAAATGCCGGAGTATTCGTTGCATTCATTATATATAGATTTCACTTAAATACAAAGAAACAAACCCATCCTACCTCAACACACTAATAATAAATCAATTAACTACCATGCTATACCTACACATAGGTATAACAAACATAACATCATAGAATATATACCTATATATAGCGATTGTCCTATCTAAAGAGTACTCATAATTTTGCAAAAAATTTACTTATTGAAATGAAAAAAGCAACGTTTGTTTTTACTCTACTTATTTCTTTGTTGCCATTATTATCCACCGCACAAGAAGTAACAAGTAGTCAGACCAAAGAAACAACAGAGAGTTTGAATGAGACTCCCCTCATTAGCAAATCACGGCTCCAAATGGGGGCGTACGGAGAAGCCGTGATGCAAAAGATGTGGTATAGTGATAATGCAGCCCGATATTCCTATCCGCAAAGTTATAAAAGTGAAAGACATGGACGGGCAGACATTCCTCATTTCGTACTTTTTTTTAGCTACGATTTAGGGAGAGGCTGGAAAGTCTCCGCAGAAGTTGAATTTGAGCATGGAGGAACCGGAACAACTTTTGAATTGGAAAAATCTGAAGCCGGAGAATATGAAAAAGAGATTGAAAAAGGCGGCGAAGTGGGGATCGAGCAATTCTGGATCGAAAAAAGTTTTGCACCGTATGCCAACTTACGGATGGGACATATCATCGTTCCGGTTGGTCTTACCAATCAATATCACATGCCCACAGAGTACCTTTCCGTACTTCGTCCGGAAGAAGAGTCGGCCATCCTGCCCTGTACCTGGCATGAAACCGGAGTGAGTTTCTGGGGTAGAGCCGGTAAATGGCGGTATGAAGCACAGTTTATTGCCGGATTAGATGCCGAACGTTTCAGTAATTCAGGCTGGATAAGCAAAGGTTCAACTTCTCCGTATGAATTTAAAATCGCCAACCGGTATGCCGGAGCTTTCCGTCTGGACAATTTCACAGTACCGGGATTACGGGTCGGACTCAGTGGATACTTCGGATTCAGTGCTGCCAACAGTATGAAAGCCAGCCGCTATTCCGACATCAATGGTTCGGTAAGCATCGGTACGTTGGATGCCATCTACAAAGCCAACAATGTCTGGGCACGCGCAAACTTCATATACGGACATCTGGGAGACTCCTATACTATTTCCAGAGTAAACAAAAGACTACCGAAAGCAAGTCCTTCTCCCCGCACAGATGTGGCATCGGATGTAGTAAGCTGGTATGTAGAAGCAGGCTATGATATCCTGTCCTTCTTCCCTGACCGGAAATATAAAGACAATAAACTTTATGTATATGGCCACTACGGCTATTACAATTCTATGTATAAAACCGTAGAGAGTATCACTCCCAAAAACTGGTGTAAGAAACATATCATCAGCGGAGGTGCTAACTACTACCCAATGAAAGATATTGTGATTAAGGCAGAATATTCTATGCGGAAATTTACAGATCCGTATAACAATGAGCCAACCTTATCACTCTGCGTGGCCTATGCAGGTCTGTTTATCAAATAATCCAACCATAAATAATTAAAGAAAATGAACAAAAAAAGCATTTTTCAAACTGTACTATTTGCATTGGCTATTCTAATAGCCACCGGTCTTACATCATGCGAAAAAGATGATGGTGGTAAAGGAGGAGAGAATGAAGAAATGGATGAACGTTATCAGGAAATCATTGCTAATTACATAGATGTAACTGTGGTTCCGACCTACAAAGCATTGGCAGAAGCCGCACTGGTCATGAGAGAAGCCAACAATGCGCTCAAAACAGCCTTTGAAGCCGATGAAATGAATGATAGCCATATGAAAGCCGCTGCAGACGCATGGATGGCAGCACGTATTCAATGGGAATTAAGTGAAGCATTTCTTTTTGGCCCGGTTGGAGAACAGGCATACGATATTGATGCACATATTGATGACTGGCCTCTGGAAATCGAAGAAATCTATGCCAAACTTGAAGAAATAGAAGAAGGAGGTAGAGTATTAACCGGAAAAGAAGTTTGGGAATGGGATGAAGATGTGATAGGGTTCCATGTTACCGAATATCTACTTTACCGGGATGGAAAAGCGCGTCCTGTCGCCGATATAACATGGGCTGAAACAGTTTATCTGACCGCAGCAACTGATGCGTTGGTATGGGACTGCGTAATGGCCTATGTAGCCTGGGTAGGAACCACCAATGCAGAGTCTAAGTTTTTAACTGTATTCAGAGAAAACCCTGCGGTAGAAGAACTTTATAATACAAAAAACAATTACCAGAATTTTGCGACTAAAATGAAACCGGTATCTGAAGGAGGAAATTATCCTTCCTGGAAAGATGCTGTAGCTGAAATCGCAACCGGAGCAAGTGAAATAGCTGAGGAAGTGGGCGTTACCAAAATCGAAGCTCCTTACAAAAATAATAGAACAGAGGAAGTTGAATCATGGTATAGCTGGCATTCACTGGACGATTATGAAAATAATATCCTGAGTATTAAAAATGCCTATTACGGTGTAAGAGGTAGTAGCTTAGGTAGTCCGGCCAATGCAGCAAGTGCGTCATTAAGTGCGTTGATCAAAGAACTGAATCCGGAGTTAGATACACAGATTAAAGAAAAAATTGAAGAATGTATTAAAAATATCCGGGCAATCGGTGGGAATGGGCAGATTTCTTTTTATGAAGTAGTACGGAATAAAAAAGAAAATGGCGATATGAGCAAGCAGGAAGTGGTGGAAGAAGCCGTAGATTCCTGTATAGATTTGATGGATTTATTTGACCTGGTTGATGAAACATTAGAATAATTACATGAAACAATATAGACTATTAACAGGGGTACTGGCTGTTATCGCAATGATGACGGCCTGTTCCGATGATGAGATAGGGAAAGGGGGAATAGATCCGGAAGAATATGCAGACGAATGGTATGCCGGTGGAGTGAATGGTACCGTTTTCAATGCAACTTCCAAATCATATAGGCAACCTGTACCGGCTATTGGAGAAGATGCTGTATTACACCGCCAGTTTATGCGGGGTGAAGATATTTTCGGACGTAGTTTTGTCGCATCGGAAGGACAAGCTTTTTCAGGTCTGGGGCCTGTCTATATCCGTAAATCATGTGTGGCCTGCCATCCCAGTTATGGTGGAAGAAGCCAGCGGGTTGATAAATTTGACACATCCGACAGCCGGAATGGATATTTGTTAATGATCTATGATCCGAATGAACCAGGCTTACCGTTAGCGACTGAATATTTTACAGGAATGACGCAGACACGTGCGGTTTCTCCTTATAAACCACCTATTGAGGAATCAGGTATCCAACTGGAATGGCTACAGTATGTGGATGAATATAACAACAAATATGAAGATGGAACTCCTTACAGTGCAGGAAAAGAATATGCCGGAACACTGATTTATCCGAAGATCACAATCGCTCAAAGTGCGATCCTGTTCGAGGATTTTGATATGAGCAAACATGCCGCCTGTATCGAAGCCACTATCGGTATCTATGGAACCGGACTGCTGGATGCCATTTCAGACGAAGATTTGCGTGCGCAATATGCAGAAGAACAAGCCCGTGGATATTGTATGGGATTGATAGGAGCGGATATTGATGAAACAGGTTTAAATCCATACTATCCGGGAGTACACCCGGGACGTTTCACTTATCTATGTACACGTGCAACGTTAGATAATGGTCCCGGTTCAAATGCCCTTTGGAACATCACAAACGTGATCCGTCCGGATCGCCGTTATCACTATATTACCGGCAGGTATGCGGAAGTCATGTCTAAAGACCCGGATGTGCAGACAGGATTGGGACAAACTGAACAGGAGATTTACAGCTATTTGATGTCAACGGAATTAGAACCGGAAATGACTCAGGAGGACTACGACGCCTTTATGGTTTGGCACCGTAGCCTGGCCGTACCGGCAGCCCGTAATCTGGATGATCCGGTTGTACAGAAGGGGAAAGAATTATTTTATGAAGCCGGTTGTACCGCCTGCCATCGTCCGTCATGGACTACCCGTGACAATTACAAACCTTTACCGGCGCTTTCCAAACAGAAAATATATCCATACACAGACCTGCTACGTCATGACCTGGGTATGATTGAACCGGGACGGGCTCAGATTTGCCGTACAACTCCCCTGTGGGGACGTGGTTTAATGCTGGTTAATTCAGGACATACCGATATGCTTCATGACCTACGTGCACGTAACTACGAAGAAGCGATCGTATGGCACGGAGGAGAAGCAAAAGAAAGCAAAAATAACTTCCGTAAAATGTCAAAAGACGAACGGGAGGCTTTGATCAAATTCCTCGAAGCCATTTAAAGAAGTTCCTATAAAAATAAAAAGGAATGCAGATCCCGTTGATCCGCATTCCTTTTTTATATACTTACTGTATTAATTAAGCCTGCGACTTCTCCTTCCAGAGGTTATATCTTCCTTCAATCGCCTCTTTGAGCTCTTCAAACGAACAGTCCAGGGCACGGGTCGAAATACAAACCGGAGATCCGTAATATTGTAAACGCAATTCCATCGAACGGCGTTTACTTCCGTTTCGCTCACGGTCAATATATTTTTTAGGATTCCGCAATTTTAGTACCAGGTACTTTTGCTTCAGGTTACTGATATCATCCATCACCCTGATTTGTTCAATATCCTTCCACATCACCGTTCCGATACTATTTCCGGTAGAGATATCCATCACTCCATCATCCGAAATATACAGAGCAGCTCCATTCTCCCTGGACAAAAAACGAAGTCCCAATAATGCAAAAACCGCAATGACAAGGGCAACGATCCCTGCCAGCAGAAAGAAGGCACGTCCTCCCCCAAATGTTAACATCCGGGAATACCATATTAATAAAGGGGCTGCAATACCACAACTAATGGCAGCCAGATACAATCCCTTTTTTTTCTTTTTACTTAACCTGAAAGTAATTAATGGGGATGCTTCCATAGGAATCAGATTGATTTTTCAATATTCCACACAAAAGCCCGCAATCCAAGCGCCTCCGTCTGTTTATCCAGTTTATTCAGCAGATCCAGAAAATGATCCACCTGTTTTTCGTCTACCATAGTGATGATAGCAGAATTCAGAGTAGGCCACGCATGGCTTCCATAATGAGGCTCCCCGGTCTTACTACCTCTGCCCTGTACCTGTTCCCAAAATGTAAACCCACGTATATTGTTACGATCCATCAAACTAAGGATCATTTCATAATATGCCTGATTGAATGATACGAATATAGCTTTCATAATTTTTTCTTAGTAGTTGGTAGTTAGTAGTTAGTAGATTCTCAGCCATTGATAGCATATAACATGTCTACCAACTACTATCTACCAACTACTAACTACTTATTTATTTATAATTGTTCCAGTTGACGTACTTTAGCCAGTTTACGGCGGCGGCGTTTGATACCGTTACCACCGAAGATACTGTACACTACCGGTACGATCACCAGCGTAATCAAGGTAGAAACAGACAGCCCGAATGCGACGGTCATCCCTAACGGACGCCACATTTCAGCTCCTTCACCGGTTCCCACTGCCATCGGGATCATACCCAATACAGTCGTCAGGGTGGTCATCAATACCGGACGCAGACGGGATTTACCTGCCGCTTCCACAGCAGTGATAATACTCATTCCCCGTTCGCGGCACAGGATGGTATAGTCAATCAACACAATACCATTCTTCACCACAATACCCATCAACATAATCAACCCAATGAACGCCATTACACTTAACGGAGTCTGCGTAATCACAAACCCGAGGATCACCCCTGTTACAGCAAACGGAATAGAGAACATGATAACAAACGGGTCGGTCAATGATTCAAACTGAGCCGCCATCACAATGAACACTAAAATAATGATCAGCGCAAGCAGGATCGCCAACTCCCCGAATGTTTCCTGCTGGTTCTCAAAGGTACCCCCAATAGCCCAGCTTACATCCGACGGAAGATCCATAGCAGCCAATTCTGCTCTTGTTCCGGCCACCAGGTCACTCAATACAGCTCCTTTTGCAACTACTCCTGATACAGTGATCACACGTTCACGGTTCTTACGTTCAATAGTCGGAGGGGTCATCCGTTCCACCACAACACCCAGGTCACGGATACGGATACCATGTCCGGCACTGTTATAAATAATTATATTTTCCAGGTCTTCTACAGACTGGCGGAAGTCTGGAGCCAGACGTACACGGATATCATATTCATCTCCATCCTCACGATAGTAAGAAGCAGTAGATCCGTTTACCCGGTTACGCAGATAAGTAGCGGCAGTCGCTACATTCAAACCATTTAATGCCAGTTTTTCCCGGTCAAAATCCACCTGGTATTCCGGCACATACTCTTTACGGCTGATATTTACCTGCGAACATCCCTGGAGAGCTAACATCCGTTGGGACAATTCAGCAGCTACGGCATCTGTGGTTGCAAAGTCAAAACCATAAATCTCAATATCCACAGTAGCTTCACCACTCATACCACCGCTGTTACCACCACCGGCCTGTACCTTATACTCTTTTATCTGGGTATATTTAATTAAATCCTGCCGCATCAGGTCACAAAGTTCCACCATCCCCCGTTTACGGTCAACCGGGTCGGATAACCGGATATTTATAGAGATAATATGAGAACCGTTATCACTTAACTGTGCAAATGTATTATCCGTATCAGCTTGTCCTTCCCGGAAGTTAAACAACTGGATTTCCGGATATTTTGCCATAAACTCATCATACACTTCCAGTGCCAGGTCACGGGTTATTTCCTGACGGGTACCAATCGGTAGCTCTATGGTTATCGCAATACGGGAGTTATCCGATGTCGGGAAGAACTCACTCTTTACATACGGCACAAGAGCCATTGAACCACCAAATACCAAAATAGCAATCACTACTACGACAGCACGGTGACGAACCGCCCAGTGAAGCAGACGTGCATACAGCACATCCAGTTTATTTAAAGCCTTTTCAATCGGAGTAAAGAAGAGCACATATAAACGTCCTTTCTTCGGATCCAATCTCAATAACTGTGAACATAACATAGGGGTCAGTGTCAAAGCACCGATCGTAGATACAATCATAATGATACTGGAAATCCATCCCAACTGTTCAAACAGAATTCCGGCCAGACCGGTCACCATGGTCAACGGAAGGAATACCGCCAACATAGTCAGCGTTGAAGCAATTACCGAAATAGCTACCTCATTGGTTGCATGAATAGCCGCTTGTTTAGGCTGGCTACCCCGCTCAATATGGCTCGTAATATTTTCAAGAACCACAATCGCATCATCCACCACCATACCAATCGCGATAGAAAGCGAACTCAACGATATAATATTCAAAGTATTACCGGAAGCCAGCAAATAAGCAAACGAAGAGATCAGCGAGATCGGAATCGTCAGGATAATAATAAAAGTAGCCCTCCAGCGTCCAAGAAAAATAAATACAACCAACATAACCACTGCAAAAGTGATCAGGATCGTTTCCAATAAACTCTTAATTGTATTCAAAATGTTAGTAGAAGTATCCACAATAATACCCAACTCTACATCCGAAGGTAAACTGGCCTGTATGGCCGGTAACTGTTTTTTAACGATCCGCGAGATATTTACAGAGTTTGCTCCTGATTGTTTCTGGATAATGATCATTCCCCCCTGAACCCCATTGTTAAAGGTTTCCTGGGCACGTTCTTCCACTGTATCAACTACCTGAGCCACATCACGCAGATAAATATTCCGGCCGTCTACACTACCCACTACCAGGTTCAACATCTGGGAAGCATCATTAAATTCACCTTCCACACGCAGGGCATACGTATTAGAGCCAATATCAATCGTTCCCCCCGGAATATTCCGGTTTTCCTGGGAAATAATAGAGGAAATAGTCTCAATTGTGATGCCATACGCTTCTAATTTATACGGGTCACAATATACCTGGATTTCCCGCTGGGGAACCCCGGAAATAGATACGGCACCCACCCCTTTAATACGGGCCAGTGGGTTAGCTACTTTATCATCCAGAATTTTATATAAAGCATTGAGACTCTCATTTGCATTTACATACAACATAAGGATCGGAATATCATCCGTACCGAATTTAAAGATGATCGGGTTACCGGCATCATCCGGTAAGGATGTAGCTACCATATCTAATTTATCACGCACATCGTTTGTTGCTACGTCAATATCCGTCCCATATTCAAACTCAAGTGCTACAATAGATATATTTTCTTTGGATTGGGAAGTGATGTTTTTCAAATCACTCACACTGTTCAATACATTCTCCAAAGGTTTCGTCAGGTTCGTCTCAATATCGGCTCCACTGGCACCCTGGTAAGCCGTCATCACCAGGATGGTGTTAGACTCAATCTCCGGATACAGGTCGACTGATAACCGGGTAAGCGAGAAAAGCCCCAGGATCACAACTGCCACAAACACAAGAGCTGTGGTAACGGGCTTTTTGACCGCGGTAGAATATAAACTCATATTTATAGAATTTTCTTATTTTTCAATTTCAACTTCCATTCCGTTAGTTACCCGGTTATGTCCGGCAACCACAACGACATCTCCATCATTTACCCCACTTACGATTTCATAGCGGTTACCCATGCGGCGTCCCAACTCAACGAGCCTGTAATCAATTTTACCATTTTTCACCACATAAATATACCGTTCACCGGAACCCGCCTGTTTTACAATGGCCTGGTCAGGAGCAACCACATGGTTTTTAGTACCGAAGTCCATGGTTACACGGGCAAACATCCCCGGGCGAACACGCTCATCCGTATTCGGGATCTGTATTTCTACCGGAAATGTACGGGTATTGGAGTCAATAGTCGGATACACCAGACTCACTTTTCCTTTAAATACCTCATCACCGTACACATCCAGGCGGATATCCACATCATTTCCTTTTTTGATCTGGGAATAGAAGCTTTCCGATACATGCACAATCAGTTTTACCGGACGAATCTGTTCGACTACAAACAACGGATTCCCTGCATATAAATCACCACTATCATAATTACGTGCGGTAACGATCCCACTGACCGGACTTACCAGTTTTGTATTCTCTTCCAGATTAGACAACGCGGTACGGGCCACATCCAGAGATGTTTTCTGAGCATCCCAGGCTGATTTGGAAGCTCCCCCTACTTTATAAAGTTCATCAATCCGGTTAAACTCCGTTTCAATATTTTCCAGCTGGATTTTAGATTGTTGCAGGCTCGACTGGTCCATCTGCGCCAGTAACTGCCCTTTTGATACATGGTCACCTACTTCTACCAGTACTCTTTCAATGCGGGCAGCCATCTGAGGAGCAATATTATTAGTAACATTCGCTTCTACTGTTGCAGTAAATTCATGCAACTGAGCAACATCCTGCGTATGTACCGTTTCCACCCTTACCATGGGTTTTAGCTGCACTTCTTCTACATCCTCCTTTTTATCTCCTGAACACGATATCAACATCGCGATTGCCGCAAAAGGTATAAGTTTTAACACTTCAGTTGTTTTCATATGATAGTCTTCTTTTTTATTTTCTGATTAAAAATTATATGTACCGGTAATTTGTAACAGATCTGCTTTCGCAGTCATGTAATCATAAATAGATTGATTAAAGTTCAGACGGGCCTGTGTCAATGCCAGTTCCGCGTCATTAAGTTCCAGAAGAGTTCCCGCTCCGGTGTCGTATCGTTTCTGTGCGATCAGATACCCACGTTCAGCCTGTTCCACACTTTTACGGGACGCATCGTATTGTTTGATACTGGTATTCATATTATCCATCTGTTGTTTAACAGCCAATTGCAGGTTCCGTTCCGTATCTTCCCGTTGCCATTGAAGCTGGTTAATGGAAACACGGGTCTGACGGATATTATTATATTTCTTTCCGCCGGAAAAGATAGGCACAGTCAAAGTAACTCCAATCATGGAATAAGGATTCCAGTTGTAATTGTTGAATTTAAAATCATTGGCCATAGCCGTCCAGTTGTAATTGCCGGTTAGTGACAAAGTAGGCAGGTATTCATACTTCTGCATCGTCAACGATTCCCTCAACTGTTCTCCCTGGATATCAATCTGACGCAACGTTGTGTTATCCTGCAGACTGGTCTGTTGTGAAAGATAGTCACCAAACAATTCGGACTCATAATCATTGAGATCATTCGCTATATCAATGTTCAGATCCAGATCCACTGCCATCAACGCTTTCAGCTGCCACTTGGCCAGCGTAACCGCATTTTCCGCCTGGAATACCGAAGGTTCAATGTTCTTCACCGTAACATCCGCCCGGATCAGGTCATACTCCGCCACCGTTCCCTGGTTATACTTCTGTTCAATATCCAGATAATTCTCCATAGCATTCCGGTAACTTTCCATAAGGACATCATACGAATCCTTTGCCAACATCACTCCAAAATAACTTTTGGTCACCTGGTTTACCATATCAATTTTGGAAGAACGAGCCTGTTCAACCGCCAGTTCCACATCCAGTGCCGAAATAGCCAGACTCTTCCACAAGGGTGCATTTACAAGCGGCATAGCAGCCGAAAACCCCAGACTGTAATTATTATCCGTACCAATCTGCACACTGTTACCTTCAAAAAACATGGTCTGCTTCTTTAATGTACGATTGTAACTACCAACAAAATCAAGCTGTGGGAATAAACTGGCATACGAGCCTTTCTGTGCATACCCTTTTTTCTCAATCTCCGCATCCGCAACCTTCACGGTGGGATTATCGCTGAGCGCTATCTCCAGCGCTGTAGCCAGATCCAGCACCAGAGGTTCCTGTGCCTTCACCGGAAGAAAACCCAAAGATAGTAGTCCTGCGCCTACTATCATCATCAACCTTTTGTTTAATACTGTCCTTCTCATAAAACTAATTTGAGTTTGTACCTTAATACCTATACTACTATACCTATGACGCAATTTATATGTTATCTATTGTAAATGATAAGATAATTTAACAGCATACCGCTGCAGGACCGCCTCTCCTTTCTCCGTACAAATTCCTCTCAGGAACGTGAATAAAACTGTATTATACACTTCCATATTGGAATGATTACAAAACGATTTGGAAGGTTGAAGCATCTTCAGTTGTTCTTTAGCCAGCAACGCCATGATTTCAATATTTACTTCAGAACGAAAAACGCCTTCTTTCACTCCCCTGTCAAACAAGTCTCTGCTTTGCTGTACAAAATCATTTTTTACCTCCTCGTTTGTCTTCATAGCAGCAGGAAAACGTTTCAGGTCTTCATAATACTGTTTATTATACCACCGGGGACGCTTCATGATTTCCATATAAAAAAGCAGGATCACATCCAGGGCCGTATAAGGACCTTTTTTCAATTCCTCCAGGTTCTCCTTTAAACGTTGACTGTTATAAAGTATCCCATTGACCAGTAAAGTCTCTTTATCATCAAAAAACTCATACAAGGTACGTTTGGAGATACTTAACGAACGGGCAATATCATCCATGCTCACTTTTTTAATTCCATATTGTGAGAAAAGATCAAAAGCCATTAAAAGGATCTGTTCCTTAACCATTCTGTCTCATTAAAATTTATATTCCGTTTCTATACTACTGTACGGTTACAAAGGTCCGCTTAATCCCGGAAACTAAAATGGTTTAATCTGTTACATGATTGGTCATAAATGAAACAAAATTTCCCATTGAAGGAAAAAATCAAATCTTTTTAGTCAAAAATGAAATTAGAGATCGTTTTATTTATATATTTGCAAACAACGTAATGCAAAAAGAGATGGATAAATTACCGGTTATTGAGATCAGAGAATTAAATAAGCATATTACAAACCTGGATAACTTCCAGGATATATTCAGTGTGGCCGACCTGGATGGTAGTTTGTCATTAGATGAACAACAATTCAGTGAGATGTTCTCTTCTCCGGTCCGGTTGAATGCCCTTATTTTCGTATTGGTACTCAAAGGGCACAATAAACTGAAAATGGATTATGTAGAGTACGAACTCCGGGAAAACAGTTTTTTCACCATTATGCCCAACCGGATCCTCCAGACCGGTTCTGTATCAAAAGATTTCCAGGCACTTATACTGATCGCAGACCAGACATTTATGGAGGAACTCCGGCCGGAAAACCGTAGTCCGTCTATGATGAATTATATGAAAATCCGGAAGAATCCTCATGTTCAATTCACGCATGAAGAAGCAGACCAATTCACAAAGTGTTTTGACTCCGTACGTGAAAAGATCCGGCTACGAAGCCATTGTTTTCACAAAGAGGTGTTGTTAAACGCTTTTATGGCCTTTTTACTGGAAATGGCCAATATCATGATAGGGAAATCAGATAAAATGCAAAAGCCGACCTTATCCCGGAAAGAAGAACTCCTGAACCAATTCCTGCAATTACTCCTTGTCAATTGCAAAGAGCATCACGTAGTGACTTTCTATGCGGAAAAACTATGTATCACTCCTCAATACCTGTCCTTAGTATTAAAAGAATTAACCGGAAAATCCGCAAATAAATGGATCGATGAAGCATTGATCGTAGAGGCCAAGATCCTGCTGAAAACTCCTCAGATCACTGTACAACAGGTTGCAGATATGCTCAACTTTTCCGATCAGTCCACATTCGGCAAATTCTTTAAGAAACACATGGGCATGTCCCCGATGGAATTCCGGAAATCCCTGTAACACCTGTTTAACCAAGCCCGGGAGTAGAAAAATACCATATCTATGGTATAGGATACTCATACATGTGCCTGTAATTTTGTCAAAAAATCAGACATATTAAATAAAGGCAACATTATGAAACTAAAAAACAGGAATAATTTACAAAATAATTCTTGCACTCACAGAACTCCTATCTTCCTGCACATACGAATGTGTAGCCTGTGTCTTTGATATTCCTCTTCCTAAAACACAGATTCAAATTTAATTTATCCACATAATAAGATGAAAAGAAAATGCTTGATTTTCCTGCTATTCCTATGGCAGGCAGTATTGATTTACGCGCAGGAACGGACCGTTTCGGGCGTTGTGACAGATGAATTTGGCGAACCTCTTATAGGAGCCACCGTATTAATCAAAGGAACGTCCCGGGGTGTCATCACGGATATAGACGGGAAATACCTTCATACCCATGTACAGGATGGAGCTATTTTACAGGTGAGTTACATTGGGTATGATACCAAAGAAATAGTGGTGCATGGTAATATACTGAATGTAACCCTGGAAAATGCCACTACCCAATTGGATGACATTATTGTAGTAGCCTACGGGACAGCCAGCAAAGCCGGATACACCGGTTCTGCTTCGACCGTAAAAAAAGAGGCCATTGCAAACGCACAGGTAAGCAGCATTTCCCGTTTATTACAGGGGGCCGCTTCCGGTGTCCAGGCCGTTTCCTCATCAGGCCAGCCGGGATCCGATGCTTCGATTTATATCCGGGGGATCGGGTCCGTGAATGCCTCCAGTAATCCGTTGTATATTGTAGATGGCGCCCCGTATGAAGGCGACCTGAACTCTATCAACCCGGCCGATATTGAATCCCTCAGTGTGATGAAAGATGCCGCGTCAACCGCCCTATACGGTGCCCGGGCTGCCAATGGATTGATCATCATCACAACCAAACAAGGAGTACGGGCTGAAAAACCCCGGATTGATGCCAGTTTCAAATACGGGATTTCTTCCCGTGCGGTAAGCGATTACAATAAAATCGGTACCAACGATTATTTTGAACTCTACTGGGAAGCCCTGCGCAACCAGGAATACTATGTAGAAGGAGCTTCCTGGGAATCTGCAGCACAAACTGCCTCCCGGAACCTGGTCAGTTCGCTGGGTATCAATCCTTATGGTTCAACCTACCCGAACCCTGTCGGGACCGATGGAAAATTAGTAGCCGGAGCCACTCCTTTATGGGATGATGACTGGACCAAAGAGTACACCCAAAACGCACACCGGACCGAAGCCCAGGTGAATATTTCGGGAGGAGGAGCAAAAAACAACTACTATGTATCCTTAGGGTATCTGGATGACCAGGGGATCGCGATTGCCTCCGGCTTCAAACGATATACCGGACGGGTTAACCTGAACAGTGACCTGAAACCCTGGCTCCGCATCACCACCGGTATTGCGCTGACCCACTCTGTGCAGGATGCCCCCCAGAGTGAAGACAGTAACCTGGCCAATACGCTCAACTTTGCCCGTATGATTCCCAATTTCTATCCGATCTGGTTACGCGATACGGAAACCGGACAATATGTAGATGAAAACGGCAATGTCGTGAGCAAAGAAGACCGTGTCATCGACTACGGTCGCTACCGCCCGTCCGGAGCCAATCCTAAATACAACCACTTAGGTTCCTCCCGGTATGATTTCAACAAACGCACACGTGATATGGCTTCTCTCCGGGGAGCTGTTGAAATTGACCTGCTGCCGGGACTTACCTACCGGGGTAGTCTCAATATTGATTACACCAACCGGATCAACCATAGCTATACCAATCCGGTCTATGGAGCTTCGGCAGATAACGACAGTCCGGGTAGCGTGTCCAAATACAACTACCGTACCACCGGATTTACCGGAAATAACATTCTGACTTATACATTCCGCCTGGCCGGAAAACACGATTTTAAAATCCTGGCCGGACAGGAATATTATGAATACAACAACGGTTACTTCGGCGGTGTCCGTAACGGGTTCCCCGGCTTAGGATTCTATGAACCGGTAGCAGCCAGCGAACTCTCCTCTTTCACCGGCCAATCCGAACAATATAAACTATTAAGTTACTTCGGAAACATAGAATATAATTTCAGCCACAAATACTATGGGTCTGTCTCCCTGCGCCGGGACGGGTCTTCCCGTTTTTCTCCCGAATCACGCTGGGGAACCTTCTGGTCACTCGGAGCCTCCTGGCGTATCAGTGAAGAAGAAGCGGTGCAGGCCATCCCCTGGATCTCCCGCCTGACTCTCCGGGCCAGCTATGGAGGACAGGGTAATGACAACCTGCTTTTATACTACGGCTACCAGGCCTTATATACAATAAAAAACAACTTAGGAGATACCGGCTTTGTATCTTCCACCATTTCCAATCCGGACCTGAAATGGGAAACCAACCTCAACCTGAATATAGGAATAGATTTTGGTCTGTTTGACAACCGGCTGACCGGTTCCGTTGAGTATTTCAACCGCCGGACCAAAGATCTGTTATTTCAAATTCCCAAACCGCTTTCTACCGGATTTAGCGGCTACAACGCCAATACCGGAGCCTTGAAAAATGAAGGGGTAGAAATCTCCCTGTCCGGTACCGTACTGAAAACAAAAGATCTCTCCTGGGACATTTTCGCAAATGCGACTCATTATAAAAACAAAATTACCAGTTTGCCACAGGGTGAAATTATCTCCGGAAATAAACTATTGCGGGTAGGAGGTTCCATCTATGACTTCTTCCTGGTAGAATGGGCCGGGATCGAAGAATCAACAGGCCTGCCCCAATGGTATAAAAGCAACAAGGACGGCACACGGGAAAAAACAACTGTATATACTCAAGCCAATAATACAGACTCCAAGATCATTGCCGGATCATCCCTGCCGGATCTGGCCGGAGGATTCGGAACAAACCTAACCTACAAAGGGTTTGAGCTCTCTGCTCTGTTCAATTACACCCTGGGAGGCAAAATATATAACGGGGATAAAACAGGAATCCTTCACAACGGTAGCACAGCCGGACGCGCCATGTCCACCGATATGCTGGACCGGTGGACGCCGGAGAACCGCCATACCGACGTGCCGCGCCTGCAAACCTCCAATTCATCAGCCTGGACAAGCACCTCTACCCGTTTTCTGGTAAACGCAGACTACCTGCGACTGAAAAACCTGACATTCGGTTACAATTTTCCCCGCCGTCTTATCCAACAGGCAGGAATTGAAAACCTGAAACTGTATATCCAGGGAGAAAATCTCCTTACCGTATTCGGAGAACAGGGAATGGACCCGGAACAGACGGTATCCGGAGGGACTTATTACCGCTATCCGCAAATGAAAACATTCTCATTTGGTGTAAACATTTCGTTTTAATAAATAAAGTTTAATCATAAAGC
>JAJQES010000023.1 GCA_021201565.1 Tannerellaceae bacterium | reverse complement strand
CTACTAACTACTTTATACTTAAAAAGTTCTTCAAAATCGCCTCCCCAACACTTCCACTTTTTTCCGGGTGAAACTGGGTAGCATAAAAATTTTCTTTATGTAAGGCCGCACTAAAGGGTTGTATATAATCCGTTGTGGCAGCCGTATATTCATTGACCGGCACATAGTAACTATGTACAAAATAGACAAACCGGCTCTCCTGTTCCTGTGTAAATAATGCGCTGTTTACCTGTGTAAGAGTATTCCATCCCATGTGGGGCACTTTATCTTCATGTTTCTGAGGAGTAAACAGCTTCACCTCCGTATCAAAAATTCCCAGGCAATCAGTCTCCCCTTCTTCCGAATACCGGCACATCAGTTGCATACCCAGACATATTCCCAGAACAGGTTGTTTGAGGTTTCTGATCACATCATCCAGCTTGTATTTCTGCAAATGGTTCATTGTTGTACCTGCCTCCCCAACACCAGGGAAAATAATTTTATCTGCTTTACGCAAGACATCCGGGTCAGCGGTTATTACCGGTTCTATACCTAAGCGCTTCAAAGCATAATCCACTGAATAAATATTACCGGCATTATACTTTACAATGGCTATATCCATTTCTTTTCGTCCCAATTAATTAAGTCGCAAAATTAACAAATTCCAGCGACATTGATATGAATAGAGATATAAATATTGCCCGTTTTAGTTGTTGTTATATTATCTTTGCTTCTGAATGAAATAGACTATCTATTATTTTAGGATGAAAATAATATATTTGCTTGACCAATGTTCACTCGAAGGAGGAATACAGAGAGTGATTTCTCTAAAGGCGAATTATCTCGTTAAGAAAGGATATGATGTATATGTTGTGTCCTGTACCACACCGGAGGAACATACAAACCCGTTTTTCTACTGGGACCCGCGTATTAAAATTGTACCCATTGGGACTCCTAGCGTAAAACCTGAATTCCAGGAGCAGGTTTTATTAAATCTGGCCAGAATCTTCGACAAAATAAAACCGGACATTGTAATATCCACAGGTTTGAAATCTCTAAAATACGCTGCGTCTGTTAAAGATGGAAGTAAAAAGATCATAGAGTATCATTTTACCCACTACAAGCAACATTACTGGCTGGCCGGGCTCGAAAAGAATAGGATTGGCCGGGCTCTTTTGAGACTCCTGTTTAGAAAAAGTGTAGAACATCTCCATGAGTATGACAGAATAGTTGTCCTCACCGGGGAGGATCAAAAAAGTCGCAAAATCTATACTTCTCAAAAAATAGAGGTTATTCCTAACCCAATCTCCTTTCAGGTAGCAGAACCTTCTCCGCTTTCTCAAAAAAGGATCATTGCTATCGGACGGATATCCAGTCAAAAAGATTTTCAATCCCTGATCAGAATTTGGGCAAAAGTAGAAAAAGAATATCCGGATTGGCTCCTTACCATTTACGGACAAGGAAGAAAAAAAGTCCGGTTAGACAAACTAATAAAAAAATATCATCTGCAAAACCGGATTCAGATCCTGCCTCCTACTTCAAAAATCAAAGAAGAGATCATTAATAGTTCTATATTCTGCATGACCTCAAGATATGAAGGACTTCCACTCGTTCTTCTGGAAGCGATTGCCTGTGGAGTGCCTCCGGTCACATTTGCGTTTAAATGTGGTCCCCGGGATATTATTAGAAACGGAGTGAACGGATTCTATGTAGAAAGAGGTGATCATAAACACTTCATCCGGCATCTGACATCCCTGATGGATAATGAAGACCTGCGCAGGAAAATAGGGAAAGCGGCTTACGAAGAGAGCAATAATTATCAGATAGAAAAGATCATGCCTCATTGGGAAGCACTATTTGAAGAACTTGTGCAGGAAAAGAATTTAGAATAAGTACATTTGTAAAAACAAGCCCACTATCCATGAAAATTATCTACTTAGCTGACTAGGTTACCGGTTCCGGAGGAATAGAAAGAGTCGTTTGTTTAAAAGCGAATTATTTGGTGGAGAAAGGACATGAAATATATGTCGTTTCACGTACTAAACCTGAAGAAAGAGAGTATATGTTATTTTTTCTGGATCCGCGTGTTCAAATGATCTCCTTACACCTTCCGTCCGTTTCCAGAAAAATACGAAAACAGGTTCTTCCACGCCTCGCGGAAATCTTCTCAGACATCCGGCCGGATATTGTTGTAGTAGCAGGCAGACAATCTCTCATGTATGCCATAGATATAAAGGACGGAAGTAAAAAGATTATTGAGCACCATGGAAGTTTATACAGAAGAAAATATAAGTGGGCAAAACTAAGAAAATACGGCTGGGGAAGATGCATATTGAAACTTATCTTCAACAAAGATTATCAACTGGTAAAAAAATATGACCGGGTAATGGTTCTGACAGAAGAAGATAAATACGATTGGTCACTCTATCCATTAAAAAATATAGAAGTCATTCCGAATCCAATCTCTTTCCAGGCAGAACACCCTGCTCCTCTTACCCGCAAAAGAGTAATTGCCATTGGAAGATTGGATAAACAAAAAGCCTTCCACCGGTTGATAAAAATATGGAAAGAAGTAGAAAATGAGTATCCGGACTGGATTCTTTCTATTTTTGGGAATGGAGATAAAAAAGAAAAGTTAGTTGAACTTGCACGCACACTGGGTATAGAAAAAAGAATAGAGTTTCTGCCTCCTACACCAAAAATCCAGGATGAGTTAATGAACAGTTCTATTTTAGCGATGACCTCTCTTTATGAAGGTCTTCCTTTGGTTTTACTTGAATCTATCGCTTGTGGAGTCCCTCCTGTTACTTTAGCATTTAAATGTGGTCCCCGCGATGTTATTACAAATGGAGTAAATGGCTATTATTCAGAGATAAATGATACAGATGATTTTATCCGGAATCTGAAAACATTAATGGATAATAAAGAATTACGTAAAAAAATAGGGAAAGCAGCCTATGAAGAAAGTAACAAATATAGGATAGAAGAAATTATGTCTCAATGGATTCATCTTTTTGAA
>JAJQES010000324.1 GCA_021201565.1 Tannerellaceae bacterium | reverse complement strand
ATATATAGTATGAAAAAGCCTGTTCTAATGCGGTCCCCGGTCAAGCCGGGGAACATAGTTCGTGCTTTTCATTTTTAACTCTTTACTTTATTACGTAAATCTTTAGGGTTCTCTCCGAAATGTTCTTTGTAACATTTGGTGAAATAGGATGGGGAGGTGAACCCGACTTCGTAGGTAATCTCTGCGATAGTCATTCCGGTGGAGGTTAACAGGGAGGCTGCTTTTTTTAACCGGGTGATGCGTAGTAATTCATTCGGGGAATAGTTCGTAAGGGATTTAATTTTCCGGTAGACCTGTACCCGGCTCATTCCCATAGATTCTCCCATATCTTCCACGCTAAAAGCGGAATTGGAGATATTTTCTTCGATGAGTTTTCTGAACTTTTCTACAAACTCTTTATCCAGGTCACTGATCACTTCTTTTGCAAGGGAGGTGTTATCCCCAAAGAATTGTTTCAGGTGCTGACGGTTATTAACCAGATTCCAGACGCGGGCTTCCAGCACTCTGGAATTAAACGGCTTGGCTATATAAGAGTCTGCTCCTGTTTCAAACCCTCTGATCCGCTGTTCGTCCAATGTACAGGCTGTCAGCATAATCACCGGAATATGGCTTGTATGCATTTCCGTTTTGAGCATCCGGCAACATTCGATTCCATCCATCACCGGCATCAGAACATCACAGATAATTACATCAGGCACATATTTCATTGCCTTTTTGACTCCTTCTTTCCCGTTCTCAGCTTCAATAACTGTAAAGCGTTGCCCCATAAAAGAACGGATATACATGCGTATATCTGCATTGTCATCAATAATCAACAACGTAGGGGTTCCTACTTCAGGTTCCGTTTCTGTTTCCCGGATCTCCGTAGCCGGAAGAATACTTTCCATCGTTTCCAGCGGACCCGGTTCAGTGGGGGGTAGCATTTCCGGAACGGGTTCAAGGGTATATTCCGGTTGTTCCACAGGAATGCGGAATGTAAATACCGATCCGGTTCCCTCCCGGCTCTCAACTGTGATTTCTCCGTTATGCAGTTCAATGAAAGCTTTTGTTAATGCCAGTCCAATCCCCGAACCTTCATATTGATACCCGGTCATATAGAACCGTTCAAAAATGTTGCGCACATGTTCGGCAGAGATCCCAATACCGGTATCACTTACGGATACCCGGATATAATTTTTCCCATCCTTTGTACAGGCAGAAAGATGTACTTGTATTTTTCCGTTTTCAGGAGTGAATTTAAAGGCATTGGATAAAAGATTATAACAGACCCGCTCTATTTTACCCAGATCGGCAGTGACTTTATAATCCGTATCCGGGTCCATTTCAGTCCGGAACTTAATATGCTTTTTCAATGCAATGGCATGGAAGGCACTGGTCCACTCCAGCAACTGTTCTTTCATATCAAAACGGATAGGCATCAGATCCAGTTTACCGTTTTCATATTTACGGAAATCAAGTATCTGGTTCACCAGCCGCAACAGAATATTGACATTTTTACGTACCAGTTTCAACTGGGTAAGGGGTTGTTCGGGAATACTTTTATCTTCCAGTAATTGATTGACCGGATCAGCAATCAATGTCAGGGGTGTCCGGAAATCATGGGATATATTAGTAAAGAACACCAGCTTCGCATGGGTGGCCTCTTCCAGTTGTGCGGATAGTTCGAGCAACTGGTCACGTTGTTTGGATAGTTGCCGGTTAAGTTTTAGTTTGGTCTGGTAGGCTTTGAGAATCACAGCGACTACTAAAATAAATAACCCCAGAATAACAACAGTGGCATACAAGATCATCCGTTGATTAGACAAACGCACCAGGAACTGGTCGATGGCTTTATTCAGAAAGATTATGCGGTTATCCATCTCCTGGATATAATCACTTTGTTGCTTCATGACCTGTGCAGTATGCCAGTCAATAGCAGCCGTAAACAGGATATTTTCCTTTTCATAGGGCCGCCCTTCCAGAATATCCATCGCCAGCCGCAGCACTTTGTCGCCGTCGGTAGGATAAATAAAAGTGGCATCCAGAATATTTTTCAATACCAGGTCCAATCCATATCCTTCTCCGGGCAAAGCATCAATTCCCAGAAACACCATCTCTTTTTCCCGTCCGGAGCGGGAAGCAGTGGTATAGGCTCCGGCAGCCATCCGGTCATTCTGGGCAAACAGCAAATCTATACGGGGATGAGAAGCCAATATTTCTTTCATAACTGTCTCCGCGTCTTCCGTATTCCACCCGGCATCCCGTACCTCAATCAGATTCAAATGCGGATAGCGGCTTATGACACTGGTAAACCCCTGATGACGGTCAATAGCAGGCGTAGAACCGGATAATCCCGTTAGTTCCACAATATGAACGGGCCGGGTAAAGCGAGACACCACATAGTTTCCGACTGAGCGGCCGATCTCAAAATTATCGGCTCCCACAAAGGCGGTATATTTATCTGAAAAGATAGTGCGGTCTATAACAATTACCGGAATATTTTTATTATACGCTTCTTCGATAACCGGGGTCAGCGGCACCGCCTCATTGGGGGCTACAATTAACAGGTCAACCTGTTGATCTATGAAATAACGGATATCTTCTATCTGCTGTTTGTTGTTGTCTTTTACAGATCGTATCTCCACCTCTACTCCGTCATAGAACTGGGCTTCACGCAGTATTTCATTATTCATTTTAGTACGCCATTCATCATCACTGCATTGCGATACAGCGATACGGTAACGGGGAGCCGTATGGCTACAACCGGTAAGAATAAGCAGAAAGCCTAACAGGCAGAGTATGTTTTTCATGGATAGCCGGCATTAGTATGACAAATATAATCAAGAAATAAGAAGTTAACAAGTCCAGAAGCTAAGGAGTCGGGCACGCTAAGAAATTTCAACACGGAGACACAGAGACACGGAGATTTTTATGATTAAAATTTAATTTGTTCCCCAACTTGATTGGGGACCGCATAGGAACAGGCTAAATCATTATTTTATGTAACTCAGGTCTGTTTT
>JAJQES010000452.1 GCA_021201565.1 Tannerellaceae bacterium | reverse complement strand
TTTTATAATGATATCTATTTGTTGAAGAGTACGGATATAAGTTGTGGTATTTTTTATGCGCAGGGGTTTAATCCGGTTATTAACCACAATTCTGAAATGTTTTATGTGTTCCGGGATTGGGTGGATGGATGGATTCGCTCTTCGAATCCTATTTGCGGCATTGCTTATTCGGAGCGGCAGGCTTTTTTTGAGCGGCAACGTGCTCTTGTGGATGATTTCCGGCGGGTGGTAGTGTAGGTTTTTCCGGCTCGTAGTGTAACGCAACGCGGCTCGTAATGAAGTGACCCCCCAAAGTTTTTTCTTTTGGGGGGTCACTTTATTACAGGGGTGGCTTTTGTTCCCCTCTTGAGGGGTGGTAGGGAAGCGCGCATCACTGCGGGCCTCCCTTAACAATCATGAAATCAAAGTATATGTTTTATTTTTTTTAATAGTGCTGGCCGTACCAGTCGTAGGTGTCTTTTTTGCAGCGGACGGGGGTGCCTGATGCCCGGCCATAAACAGATGCATTTATAATAAATTCTCCTGAGCGGCCATTGATGGCGACGGAAATTCCTGCCCACGTATCACCGTATACCAGATACCCGGCTATCCGGTAGTTTCGTATGTCGGGGTAACCTCCGGTACTATGTTTACGGATGTAGCCGGTGGCGGGGAAATAAAACTGGCTGCTGTTGGGGGTTTGTATGACATAGGAACCTGCATCATTTACCCACTGGTGTAACTTTTCAAAACCTGTTACGTCATTGGGTTTGTATACGGGTGTCCTCCAGCCGGCAGGACAGGGGTCGTACATGCCTTTTCTGCTATCTTTATCTATCCATAAATAGTCGTTTTGGTATCCTCTGACGGGGCCGTTGGTGTACCAGTCCATTAAATCGCTGTGCCCCAAATAATAGGTTGTGGGGTTATTGATACTGTTTCTCAGGTTTTTTTCTTCTGCTACCTGGGGATAGGTGGGAATCATACGGCTGCCATCCGGTTTGACAAGTGTTTCTAACACGTTTTCGGGATTTTGGTCTAATCTATGTGAGGTGGCTACGCCCAATCCGGCCCGTGGGCCCGGGAAGGGGTCTTTGCGGCCGTGTTGATAATAGAGTCCGTTAATTTCGGGCGAGCCGGCAGGTGGAGTTGTTCCCTGATGGGGGTTGAACTGGGTATAGTCGATGGTGGCTCCGAGGTTATAGTTCATAAATATGGGTGAGGTGCCGCCGTTGTAGTTGAAGGTGGTTCCGTTGCCGTGGTCGGGGAAGTAGTTGGTGACCCAGATGTGGAAGCTCCAGAGGGTTTCATTGCCGTTTTTTATGGCAATAAGGGCGTTACCGCGTCTGTTCCTGTTGGCTGTGCTGTTGGCCGACCAGAGGAATAGGGTGTAATCTCTGTAGTCTCCTTTTCCGCCGTAGTCGTCAAATTGCATATTGTTTTGTAGCAATCCGTTGAAGGATTCCCATATTATTTCGGCGCGGAGGTTTAATGGGCCGGAAACGGCGGGGTTGAGTTCTCTGTCTAAGTGTTTTTCCCAAATCCAGAAGAGTTTACGTAAGGGTATTAATATATAGCCGCCGCGTCCTTCTTTTCCGTCGCCTGCACCTCCTGCGGCTCCGCCGCCGTTCATCACGGTAAAGCTATTGGCATCGGGTAAAGTGGCAATGAAGGTTTTGGTCCTATCGGGACATATTCCGTCTTCGTCGGTGAATGTGAGGTGTAGTTTGCGGCCTGCTTTACCGATTCCGTAGTTTTCGGCATTATAATGATACTCTGGTTTTATGATACGGGTGGTAAAGGAGGTTCCTGTGCGAATGTCGTTTCCTCCGGTGGTGTTGATGACGGTTTGGTAGTCGTCTCCGGATACGGTTTGAAACACATTGTCTTCTTCGGTTTCTGCTTTGGTTACCCGCCAGGTGGTGTTGGAACGGACTTTGAATGTGTATTCATGCCCCATATAGCATAGTTCTTCGAGGTTATCGAATACCATATTTACGCATTGGTGGCGGATGTAGATGGTTCGTTTGATGGTTTCTGTTCCGTTTGCAACTTCGAAGGTCACGGCTGCTCCTTCTTCGAGGAAGGGTGTGCCGGTTTCACTTTCGGGGTCGACTTCGGCGGTTGTAAAGGGGTCGGGTTTGGGTATGGTGATTTGAAATTCTTCCTGTCCGGCGATCAGTGTTTTGCCTTCTTCTAATATTTCGGGTAGTTTTATTTTGCGGTTGCCTACCATTCCTACGTGTATTTTACATACGGGTCCTTTCCACTTGACAACGAAATCGGTGTTGGGTGTGGGGAAGTTTCCTTCGGGATGGCTGCGGAAGAGTATTTCGTTGATGGGCTCTCCGGAGGTGTCGGTTATTTCGAGTGCTATGCCTTCGAGGTAGGATTGTTCTACGGGAAGAGTGTATTCGAGACGGCCGGCGCTGATGTGGAAGGCTGCCTGGCGTGACTGGCTTTCGATGTGTTCGTCTACCTTGATTTTGAGCTCTCCGTCATCGGTAGGACCGGAGGGTTCGGTGCGGTCGATATGGAGCCAGCCTGTACCTCCTTGTTGTTGTATTTTCCAGCCGAGGGGGTTGTCGGTTTTTACTTTTAGCTGTATGCTGTCGGCGTTTTTGTCGAACTCTATGGTTTCGAGGCTGATGGCGAGGTAGTATTTTCCGTCGAAAAGTATGTTTTCTACGTCTCCGTCATCGAATTTGAGTATTTCTGTTACTGTGTTGACGGGGAGGCATTGGGCTGCTTCTTCGCGGGTTTCATATCCTTTTCCTCCTACTTCGCTGATCACGATGTTGTAGCCGTGGTTGCGGGTGAGGTCTATGAATTCGTTTTTAGTTTCGTTTTCTATACGGTTTACGAAGTCTATGCGGTACCAGGTGGTTACGCCGGATTGTGCGTAATCGCCTCCTATGATCATAAAGGGCATGTTGCTGTCTTCTTCTCCATTGCTGCGGTCTTGCTCGAAGATGTAAATTTCGTTGTTTTCGATACCATATTGCAGGGGGTCACTGTGCCGGACG
>JAJQES010000014.1 GCA_021201565.1 Tannerellaceae bacterium | reverse complement strand
AAGATAAATAGATGGCCTGTTTTTACTATAAAAACTCTTTATTTTCTACCTTTGTGGCGCTTAAATTATACAGGTTTTATGTCGCAGACTCATACAGAAGCATTTGGGCTTCATATTGAAGAGGCCCGGAAGAGGTTGAAAGGAATTGTAGAGGAGACTCCCCTTCAGTATATCCATTCGTTATCACAGCAATTTGGTGCCAATATCTATCTGAAACGTGAAGATTTACAGGTGGTGCGGTCTTATAAACTACGGGGTGCCTATAACATGATCAGCAGTCTGGACCGGCCTGTGCTGGATAAGGGAGTGGTGTGTGCCAGTGCCGGAAACCATGCCCAGGGGTTTGCGTATAGTTGCAACCGCCTTCAGGTAAATGGAGTCGTGTTTATGCCGAAGATCACCCCCCGGCAGAAGATCAAGCAGACGAAAATGTTTGGAAACGGATTTGTAAAGATCGTACTGACAGGGGATACTTTTGATGACTGTGCGGAAGCGGCTAAAGAATATACCCGTTTGCATGGCATGACCTTTATCCCTCCGTTTGATGATCCCCGGATCATTGAGGGCCAGGGTACGATTGCCCTGGAGATTCTGGAACAATTTACAGAAGGAGCCATTGATTATCTGTTTATCCCTGTGGGAGGAGGAGGCTTGTGTTCCGGTGTAGGCGCCTGGATGAAAGACCATTCACCCGCGACACAGCTCATAGCCGTAGAGCCGGAAGGAGCACCCAGCCTGAAAGCTGCTATGCGTGCGGGCCATCCGGTCACCCTGGTACATATTGATAAGTTTATCGATGGCGCTGCCGTAAAACGGATTGGTGATCTGACCTATCCGGTCTGTGCAAAGGTTGTTGATGATGTATGCCTGGTACCGGAAGGAGAAGTCTGTACAACGATTCTTAAACTGTATAATGAAAATGCCATAGTCGTGGAGCCGGCAGGTGCATTGAGTATCTCTGCCCTCAATCATTACGCGGAACAGATCAAAGGGAAAAATGTGGTTTGCATTGTCAGCGGTAGTAATAACGACATCGACCGGATGCAGGAAATCAAGGAACGTTCCCTGATCTTTGAACGTCTCAAACATTATTTTGTCATCCGTTTTCCGCAACGTGCCAATGCCCTGAAAGACTTTGTTAATAAAGTGCTGGGTGAACGGGATGATATTGTCCGGTTTGAATATATGAAAAAAAATGAAAAAGAGAGCGGTCCTGCCTTAGTCGGAATCGAACTGGAAACAGTTGAAGATTACAACAAACTGATCAACCGCATGACCGAATATGGCCTCGACTTCAATGTCCTCGATCCCGATAGCGATCTGGGGAGGTATATTGTTTAAAGAAGGAGGTAAGAAGTATGGAGTCTGTAAAAATATTTCAAACTATTCTTTCAGGTCCCGGTAAACCGGAATAGTCCATTTGTAACTTCTCTGCCATTCTAATATTCTTGACTTCTTTCTTCTTAACTCCTGTATTTCTTTACTTCTTATACTTAGAGAGTTGTCACTTTCTTAATCCACTCAAATAATTCATCCAGGCTATAATCCCCTGTATGGCCCCGGTTCCAGGCAAGAGCGAAATTTACGTCGTAACCATGATTCATTAGTTTGGTATAAAGATTGACCGGTACTTCAAACCCTGTATCCCGGTCAGCTGCTCCGTGGCGTATATACCAATGTGGTGCCGTCCGGCTGGTTCCGTCCCCTATAAAGTTCATCGGGTTCATCATGCGGACCCGGTCCCTGAGAGCCGGATCAAGAGTCGCGGAGGGATTACCGGTCGCTTTTTGTAAACTATACTCCGTAAAGTTCACAGCACTTCCTTTTGCATTTCCAAAGAGACTATTTTCCGGACTGGCCCTCTCTGTCAATACATTTACCTGGTCAAACGCTGGTGGAGCTTTCAGGGGTTGTCTGTTTACTACATAATTAAGATATGTATCCAGATCCATGTCGATCACAAATTCGCCGCTTCCTCCCCGGCCTCCTTTGTTGAGAACCACTCCTGTATTTTCCGGAATCTCCATGCCGGCATCCCGTGCTTTTTGCGCGGACCGAATCAGGAAATAGGTAATATATTCCTTATAGTTCGTATCTGTTAGTGGAGTACCGTCTGCTTTTTTCAGTTCCAGGCTATTAAGGTAAGCCGGATAAAGAGCGGCCAGTTCATCAGATACCGCTGTTTGTTTGGGGGAAAGTTTCCGTGAGGTGGTATTTGTAGTATTATATAACCATTCGTATGCCATGTCAGCGTGTTCCAGATCGGTGATTGGACAAAAGCAAACTGCTGCAAAAATATCATCCCGTTCCGGTGCCGCTCCCAATTCTTCCAGATATGGCGTGTACACCGGATGATTCCCTGTAGCTCCCAATAAAGCTGACATGGCTCCTCCGGCACTCGTCCCGTCCGTAATGATCCGTTCCTTATCTCCGGGAATCAGCGAGTCGTTATAACGAAGGTAGCGGATAGCCGCTTTGAGGTCGACTAACCCGGCCGGTGCCCTTCCTGTGTAAAGAATATTTCCTTCTGTATCAGTCGTTGAGTTAGAACCCCGGGATCCGGGAATCACTACAATATATCCTTCCTGTAAGGCCCTTCCGGTAGCATCCGTACTGGAGGGTGGACCGGCTTTGGACGCCATGTAACCGCCTACATTTGTTTTCAGGAATACAGGTATGTTTTTGTTGTTTTCATACGCTTGTTCCGGTACATACAGATTCAGATATTGGTATACAGAATCTACCACATGGGTTACATAATAAATTTGTTCGTATGCCCGGTAGCGAATGGTTTTTCCGTCCGGAAAGGTTAAGGTTTGTTCCGAAACCTGTTGTGGATTAAATTGTAATGCCTCTTCTGCCCATGTGGTTCCGGAATTTTCGCTCCGTACATTTCCGGTCAGCGCTAATCCGATCAGCCCTGCACTAATGATTTTCCTCATAACTTTTTACTTTTACTTTTATCATACCATTTTTCATTAGACATTTGATTACTGCCAAACGTTTAATTCTGTTACAAATAA
>JAJQES010000461.1 GCA_021201565.1 Tannerellaceae bacterium | reverse complement strand
GTTACTATATTTATTATGTTTATTCCGTACAAACGAGTTTATCCATCAATATGCAAAACTAAACCATTTTTTTGTTATGAATAGCAAAGATGCTATAAAATCTTTCTAATTAAGACTTATTAAAGAATATATCCGCTAATTTGCACCCAAATTTCCGGAAAAAACTAATTTTGAATTGTTTTTTCCGTTTCTCAGCATGATTTTTTCATGAAAAATAATTCTTCAACTACATTTGATGCATATTTAATCTTTGAATCAGTCTTCTAAATTAAGGATTCTTTTATTAATTTAGTGGTTTTGAGAATAAAATATGTAATTAATTATTTCATTTTCTCTTTTCATCTTCTTCTTTTAACATCCAAAGATGGAGTGTTACGCTTTCTTCCAGATAGCAAAAATTCGATCCGCTAAATTCATACTGTGGGACTATTTTCTCAGCAAATAAATCTGTACATTTGTATCTTAATTGACAAACCAATATATAAAAAACGATTACGATATGGCAACACCTCCTTTTAAGTATCAGGAGCCTTTTCCAATGAGCCCGGATACGACAGAGTATTATTTGCTTACAAAAGATCATGTGTCTGTTACTGAATTTGATGGAAAAGAAATTGTGAAGGTTGAACCGGAAGGATTAACCAGACTGGCCCAGGCTGCGTTTCATGATGTATCTTTCTATTTGCGTAAAGAGCATCAGGAACAGGTTGCCAGGATTCTTTCAGACCCGGAAGCAAGCGACAACGATAAATATGTGGCATTGACTTTCCTGCGGAATGCTGAGGTATCGGCAAAGGGACAGCTTCCTTTTTGCCAGGATACCGGTACGGCGATCATTATGGGTAAAAAAGGGCAACAGGTCTGGACTGACCAGAATGATGAAGAGGCGTTGTCGAAAGGAGTATATAATACCTATACCGAAGATAACCTGCGCTATTCACAGAATGTGCCGTTGAATATGTACGATGAGAAAAATACAGGGTGTAACCTGCCGGCACAGATTGACCTGTATGCTGTCAAAGGGTCTGAATATAAATTTCTTTGCATAGCAAAAGGAGGAGGATCAGCAAACAAAACTTATCTTTATCAGGAGACGAAGGCGTTGCTAACAAAAGAGAAACTGGTTCCTTTCTTAGTGGATAAGATGAAATCCCTGGGTACGGCTGCCTGTCCTCCTTATCATATTGCTTTTGTGATTGGTGGGACTTCTGCCGAAACAAATCTGAAAACGGTTAAACTGGCTTCTGCCAAATATTATGATAATCTGCCTACCGAAGGAAATGAAGGAGGACAGGCTTTCCGCGATGTGGAATTGGAAAAACAGGTATTGGAAGAGGCCTATAATATTGGGTTAGGTGCCCAGTTCGGTGGAAAATATTTTGCACATGATATTCGTATTATCCGCCTGCCGCGGCATGGGGCTTCCTGTCCGGTAGGAATGGGCGTCTCCTGTTCGGCTGACCGCAATATTAAAGCGAAGATAAATAAAGACGGAATCTGGATTGAGAAAATGGAAACGAATCCGGGACGTCTGATACCGGAGGAACTGCGGAATGCAGGTGAAGGGGATGCGGTGAAGATCAACCTGAATCAACCGATGGCAGATATTCTGAAAGAATTGGATAAATATCCGGTGGCAACACGTCTTTCTCTGACCGGAACGATTGTGGTAGGGCGTGATATAGCACATGCGAAACTGAAAGAACGGATTGATACCGGCGAAGGATTGCCTCAATATGTGAAAGATCATCCGATCTACTATGCAGGACCGGCTAAAACTCCGGCAGGAATGGCTTCCGGATCATTTGGACCTACTACGGCAGGACGTATGGACTCGTATGTGGATCTGTTCCAGTCGCAGGGAGGTAGTATGATTATGATTGCAAAGGGAAACCGTAGCCAACAGGTGACTGACGCCTGTCTGAAGTATGGCGGTTTTTATCTCGGTAGTATCGGTGGACCGGCTGCTATCCTGGCGCAGGAAAGCATTAAGAAGGTCGAGTGTCTGGAATATCCTGAACTGGGCATGGAAGCCATCTGGAAAATTGAAGTGGTGGATTTCCCGGCATTCATTCTGGTAGATAACAAAGGAAATGATTTCTTTAAACAACTCAAACCACGGACCTGTGGTTGCGGCATGAAGTAACCAGAAACATCGTAAGGGCGACGAAACAGAATTGGTGAATCCCTCCTAACAGCATGATCATTACCAGGGTTGCAGCTGGTTCATCCGGGTTTGGCCATATTACTAAACTCAGTTTGTAAACTATAAAAAAGAGTAAATCGCTGGCTAATAATAAGCTGAACCATAGTTTGATAAAGTATCCTGTCATTTTATTGTATGTTTTCCGGAATGGTTTGTGTATGGAGTAAAAAAAAGAAAAGGGCAACCGCATAACCGGTTGCCCTTTATATATAAATCAAATGTATTAATCCTGACGATTGTTGGGACGGAATGAACGTTGGCCACGATCACCACGGTCACGGTTGTTCCGGTCACCTCTGTCCTGGCGTGGAGGACGTTCTTCGTAGCCTTCCGGTTTAGGAAGAAGTACTTTTCTGGACAATTTGAACTTTCCGGTTTTGGAGTCGATGTCTACTAATTTAATAGATACGGTATCTCCTTCTTTTAATCCGGCCTGTTCTACGCTTTCCAGTCTCTGCCAGTCAATTTCAGAGATATGTAATAAGCCGTCTTTTCCGGGCATGAATTCAACGAAAGCTCCGTAAGGCATAATAGAAGAAATTTTACCTTCGTATACTTCGCCGATCTCAGGTACCGCAACAATTCCTTTGATGGCTTTCATTGCAGCATCAATAGAGGCTTTGTTAGTTCCGGATACTTCGATTCTTCCTTCGCCGTCTACTTCTTCGATGGTAATTGTAGCTCCTGTTTTTTCCTGGATTCCCTGGATAATCTTTCCACCCGGGCCAATCACTGCTCCGATGAATTCTTTACCGATGATCAGAGTTTCAATACGTGGTGCATGTGGTTTGAGGTCAGCACGGGGTTCTGCCATTGTTTCGGTGATTTTACCGAGGATGTGCATACGTCCGT
>JAJQES010000286.1 GCA_021201565.1 Tannerellaceae bacterium | reverse complement strand
CGAATATTTATTACTCTCTTATTTACCTGTTTATTTGTGTCCTCCACAGCCATCTATGCACAGGATCGTAAAATCGTATTATTAAAACTGGATGATGTCCATTATGGAAACAACGGAGCAGCCGTACCTCCCCGTTGGGACAAAGTGGCGGATTACCTCGAAGGTAAACAGATTAAAGCTGGATTTGGTATTATCGGTTATTCACTTGCAGAAGATCACCCCGGTTATTTCCAATGGATCAAAGACCGGGCTGACAGAGGGTATATTGAGTTCTGGAATCATGGGTACTATAACCGGGGAGACGGTGACACCATTGGAGAATTTGAACGTAGTTACGAAGAACAATACCGGGCCCTGTTCCTGACGGATAGCCTGGCAAAAGCCAATCTGGGACTAACCCTGCGTGTGTGGGGACCTCACTGGAGCAGCACCAACGAAGACACCGACCGGGCCCTATCCAATATGCCAGGCATCCGGATGACATTGGGAAGTCCCCGCAACCCGGAATATTTTAAAGGATATGTATTCCCGAATAATCTGCAAATGGAATATCCGGTACATAATCCGAATTTTGATGAATTTGTAAAGAGCTACAAAGGGGAATGGAAAGATCTGGATTTCTTCTATTTACAAGGTCATCCCAATAGCTGGGACGATACCCGTTGGGACAACTTTGTCCGTATTATCGAATTCTTAGAATCGGAAAACGTACGATTCGTCACTCCTACCGAATTTATGGAACTCATGGGAATAGAATTTTAAACAAGACCGCCCGGAAGCGATTGCTTCCGGGCGGTCTGATCACATAGATAACATATTAATATACCTAAAACCGGATGAAAATTATATTAGGCCTGTCTACCGCCTTTGTCTGAACCTGATTTTTTACCACGGTTTTGTTTCATCTTTTCACCGCGTTCTGTTCTCTTTTCGGCACGTTCAGTCTGTTTCTGTGCATACGCCTGATACTGTTCAGAAGTCATGATCTTTTGTAATTGAGCATTATAGTCGTCACGCACTTTTTTCATTTCCTGATGCAGTTTCTCACGTTCTTCCGCAGAGAGTTTCGGAGCGTCCGCACGGTTTCTGCGTCCGTCACGGTCAGCACGAGCCTGGTCTCTGTTGCCCTCTTTTTTACCCTGATGAGGTCTTGCCGGATGAGTACTCATCTTTTCTGCCATCGCCTGGTTTACATCTAATAACTGTTGCTTCTGGGCATCGGTCAGATTATACTCCTTCACCATACGTTCCGTCATTTCCTCTGCACGCACCTTCGGGTCCATTCCTTTTCTTCCTTCACGGGTTTCATTTGCGTTTGCCATGGAAAGGCCACCTAATGTAAAAACAGCAGCCATCATTAAACTAAATCTTTTTATACCTTTCATAATCATTTTCTATTAGTTAAATTACTTCATACAGGTTTCATCCTGTTAGGTATGAAACCATTTGTTTGTTGCAACTGATACTCAGACCAGATAAAAGGGAAGAAGTTTAACAGAGAGACCAGACTTTAACGTTCGGCACCATTTCTTCCCATTTTTTTAAAGATGCCCTGCCGGAAGCACCCCATCTAAACATCTATTTACATTTTAACGAAGTACAAAAGAAGAACAGACCTCTCTAAAAAAGAATCGCCCCTGAAAGGACCAGTTTATTCCAACACATGGGAGAATGAGCATCGCGAGTGACCCCACGGGTCTACCCGGGTTATTCGCAGCGCTACCGGAACGGATGGTTTGAGATACTGCAGGCACGCTGGCGCGTATCTCCGGATCCGTGCCCATACAAACATCCTGTGTTCCCCGCGAAAGCGGGGACCGCATAAGAAAAGGCTTTATCATTTTTTTATATTGTAACTATCGCCAGTTTTAATATGATCCCCGGTCAGGCCGCAGGTGGTACATCCCGGTTTATCAGGGGCTGTTAAGCCTTGCGGGTTATTCGGGCCAACGGCCCAGCTTAACAGTGTTTGATCCAGGAGACCTTTTGAGGAGTCCCCTTCTTCCTTTTTACAAAGGATGGGACTGGTCTATATGAACAATCAGATCCAGGAGCTTATTGGAAAAGGCATATTCATTGTCATACCAGCTTACCAGTTTTACAAAAGTGGGAGTTAAAGAAATACCGGCTTTCGCATCAAACACAGAAGTACGGGTTTCACCAATAAAGTCACTGGATACCACCTCTTCGTCCGTATATCCTATAATGCCTTTCAATTCCTTTTCCGAAGCCTCTTTTACTGCCCGGCAAATCTCTTCATAGGTCGCAGGTGTCTTTAGCTGGCAGGTCAGATCGACTACCGACACATCCAACACAGGCACACGGAAGGACATCCCCGTTATCTTACCCGCCAATTCCGGGATCACCTTACCAACCGCTTTGGCCGCACCGGTTGAGGAGGGAATAATATTCCCGGAAGCAGCCCGTCCGCCACGCCAATCTTTCATAGAAGGACCATCCACCGTTTTCTGGCTGGCTGTCGTAGCATGCACAGCAGTCATTAACGCGTCGGTAATACCAAATTTATCATGTATCACCTTCACCAACGGGGCAACACAATTGGTCGTACAGGAGGCATTGGAAAGAAAGACTTCACCTTTATAGCTTTTTTCGTTTACCCCCATTACAAACATGGGAGTATCATCTTTCGGTGGTCCTGACATCACGACTCGTTTAGCACCGGCTTTCACATGTGCTTCCGCTTTCTCTTTGGTCAGGAATATCCCGGTAGACTCCACTACGTAGTCAGCCCCTATCTCACCCCACTTTAAATCCTCCGGATTCTTTTCAGAAGTGATCCGGATCGTATTTCCATTGACAACCAATTGTCCGTCCTTCACCTCAATAGTACCGTCAAAACGGCCATGCACCGTATCATATTTCAACATATAGGCCATATATTCCACATCCATGAGGTCATTGACCGCTACTACACGGATCTGTTCATAATTCTGAGCGGCCCTGAACACAAGGCGGCCTATGCGCCCGAATCCATTAATTCCAATTTTAATTGTTTCCATAATTCATTCCTCTAATTAAATTGAATAACTACAGATAAA
>JAJQES010000073.1 GCA_021201565.1 Tannerellaceae bacterium | reverse complement strand
TATAAGCCGTACAATCAAAATCTTTCAACAAAGATAGTAATTGACTTTCTTTACTGTCAAAAGTAAGATATGAAACTGTCAATCCAACCATCCAACTCCCTTTGGGTGTATAAAGATAATTCTCTATCTTACGGTCAAAACGTTGTCCGAGCATTTTATCCAATAAAAAGGGTTCAGCCTGTACGCCTGACTGAAGTACAGGGTGGACCTCTTCTGTTACAATGTCTATCGTATCCGGTACATTTTGCTCTAACTTTTCCTTTTTAGCATATTCCTGAACATGTTTATGCCAACATCCCTGTGCAAACAGATCAAAAGGATTAGTCAAAACAAGAAAGAAGAATGGAAAAATTATATAGATTGTCCTGTTCCTCATCAGAGATAAAATGCTATACCTAATCCGATTGAAAAAAGATTGATTTTAAAATTCGCCGAACTGGAAGAACGCTCACCATAATAAACCTGGTCAGTCACCTGTTTGGTTTTACTATAATTGAATCCCAGTACACCAATACTCACTTCTATAGCTGTATAGTTATTTATAAAAGCGACTAATCCGGGAGCCATACCTATCTGCAGGTCTATTTTTTTCTGGAATGTACCTGTCAGATCATCACCTTTTCCATTCACCAGTTTGCCCTGTCCATATCCTCCGGTTAATTGAGCTTCATTAAAAAGCCCGAACCTCTTACTATTTCCCAGACTGATATATGTACGAACAATAGCAGTCGCAGACCCTGAATGGCTCAGATTATAAAAATCATTTATATCCAAATCCAGATCATCCCCCAGATTAAGTGATAAAGCATCCAATTTAGTAAGGGTACGATTATAACTAAACCGTCCTCCGGCACCTACATTGTCACGAAAGAAATAACAAACCAAAGGACTCACTTTAAAAGAATAGCCGGACGCATCTATTCCCTCAATCACTAAAAACTTATAATTATCAGTTGAATACTCCGAATAAGAGATAGAACTGCCTACTACCCATTGCCCTTTCGGCACAAACGTATGCTGTTCTATACCCCTATCAAAGCGTTGTGCCTGAGTGCAAAAAGCACCCAGGACACATATAAGTA
Source organism: Tannerellaceae bacterium (assembly GCA_021201565.1). Classification (GTDB taxonomy): domain Bacteria; phylum Bacteroidota; class Bacteroidia; order Bacteroidales; family Tannerellaceae; genus UBA4116. The sequence continues at coordinate 1,986 of JAJQES010000073.1, read as the reverse complement.
GCAATATTTGTTTTTTCACGCCTGCCTGTTATTCATATATCAGTTCGAAATCATCCAGCCAAAGGGTACTTTCAGTACTACCGGTAAAATAATCTCCAAACCGGCTTGCACTACATACTATAACAATATGAGTTGGAATTCTACCCGGATCTCTGTAATCTAACTCAATAGTAAATTCTTCCAATCCGTCCGCTGTGGTTGATTCTCTTTTTATCAACTCTCCAAAAGCAATAATATCAGGATCATTCTTATCAAAAAGAACAGGAATACTATTTTTTGCAGAAGTATTAACAATAGTATAAGGAGAACCTTTAGCACTTAATGCCACATAAATATGGGCCTGATCAGGTTGATTTACAGCAGCTTCTGAAGCATATTCTGGAGGAATAGGAATATTGTCGTCAGGCTCTACGTAATCGATTATCCCTCGAACATATTTATACCATCCTTTTAATTTTGTTGGTCTTGAAGTAAATTCACGGCCAAAAGATAACTCACCTCCTGCTGTTGAAGCATCAAGTCCATCCATTATAGTATCAACATATTCACCGGCAAACATATTTCCTGCAGCAAATCTTCCCAGAACACTTACACCAACCCACGCAGAAGCTAACTGTGCAGAAGTATCTCCATCCCTAATATATAATTTATTAGTATTAGGGGTAGTAAGATTGGATTTACTACTTGCTGTTGTTGCACCTTTATTACCACTATCCCAAAACTTCTCTTCATCCGGACCAAAGATCCAATAGTCTTTGTGTCCCCTAAGATTAGTAATACTATAGTTAGGTGCTTGCCAATTTTCAAAACTTGCATTAGGTAACTGAGCTGCTTGTTCAGTTGTAAAAGATTTTATTTCACCTTTATTTCCACCAGCAACAATACGATACTGATAAGTTGTCTCAGGATTTAAACCTGTGATTTTAGCCGTTAATGTCTGTTGGTCATCTTCTAAGACAGCATCAATTGTAATCCATTCTGATTGATCTTCTATCTTATATTCAAATGCAAATCCGAAAGCTCCTTTTATCAGTTTACCTTTCAATGTTGCACTCTTAGCCCAAACATCCGCAATGGAAAGATCCTCTGTGACAGCTTCTGACTCTTCAACAATTAAAATTTTAAGTTGAGAGTGTGCACTATTACCTTTTTCATTTTTCAATGAAATCCCAAAAACATATTCTCCTTTAGTTAATTCTTTTACCTTATCTGAAAGGATGGTAAGAGAATATGAATTTACTTCTACATCTCCACCAGAACGCAATAAAATACTATTTTGAAAATGAATACCTTTTGCTTCATAAGCAGCAAGGTCTGCCGTACTCATCCCTATAAAATCAAATTCACTTTCTTGTAGATCAAAAACAGATTTTGTAATAGCATCTACTTCAATCATAAAAGATGTTATTTCATAAGCACTTGAGACATTTAATGCTACATTTTGTGATGTTCCTTCAATAATAGGTTCTGGATTATTTAAATCAAATCCATCACCTTCCAGTTGAATACCTTCAGGATCATAATCAATGATATCCTCATCTACTTCAGGTTCAATTATTTCCAATTTAAAAATAAGACCACCTTCCGGAGTATTTATTCCACTCTCATCATAATCAAATGTCAAAATATAGTTTGTATTTGAATTTGCAGGAGAGATTGTATTGGCAACTGAAATATTCTTACCATTCACTTGTCCTTCAAATGCCCAACTCAAGGCTGTCACACCAGATAAGATAAAATAGCCTGTTTCCTCATTATTATCAAGGGTCCATTCCAGGGCAGCTCCTATATTGCCTGTAATATATACTTTCGAGTCTATATCTAAAACGGCCTCTAATGATGAGGTAAATTCTACAGTTGCTAATGTATTTTTAAGTTTACATTCAAGAGAAACGGTTTCTGTTTCACCTGCTGTTACAGAGAATGTTTTCTCTCCTTCATAATAACAAACATCAAAGCTGGCTTCAGCTTCCTGTCCGGCTGTAA
>JAJQES010000495.1 GCA_021201565.1 Tannerellaceae bacterium | reverse complement strand
TTGCCTACATGAAATGGAACCGGCTAAACAACACCTATGACACACCATCGGAAGTGGCCGTATACCAACCGGCAACAAATGAGTTACTGCATAGTTATGTGATAAACAAAAGTGACACAGAAAACAAAGACTAAAAGAAATAGATAGGTTTAGAACAATTATTTATCCTTGCAGCAGGGGCTTGTCATTCAAGGCCCCTGCTGTTTTTCTACGGGAATCCATACCTCAGTCAACAGTTCATCCGCCGCCGTACCGGATGGGGAATGAAAAAATTTCTCAAAGTAGCGGCTTTCCCGTAGGCTATATCCACTGTAAGGAATCCACCAGCGGTAAATATGGCAATAGAGTTTCCCCAGTTCTTTATGGGAACCCCTGTGAGTAAAAACGGCAAAAGTTCCTCCGTCAATCCTGAACCGGACCACTTTTCTACTATTTACCGCAGGAGCCACACAGGCGTATATATTATAATGCTCAGGTTGTGTGACGGTGGAGCAATCCTGGTTCAGCAGGATATATTCATAGTCCCGGGGGGGTAGTATCTGTGTAATCCGCTTCATCTTATTCCATGCATCTATAAAAGCATGCGGATTCTTCAGGGGATTTTCCGCTCTGATGCCACAAACATCAAAGTTTTCCCTCACTCTGATTTCCGGCTCAATTCCGAGATTCACCGATTCATCGATACTGAAACGTACTTCCACCGGAGTGCGGCGGTAAGCGGCCGGAGACATTCCAAAATAGCTCCGGAACGCACGACTAAACGCCTGTTGCGTCTCATACCCACACGCAAATGTGATTTCCGGTAACGTCTCCCTGCGGTTAGAAAGCATAAAAGCCGCTTTTTCCAGTCTTAACCGTTGTATATATTCACCCGGGGCTTCTCCCATCACAGCACGAAATATGCGATGAAAATGAAAATCCGAAACACACGCAACTTCCGCCAGTTTTTTCAATGGAATCTTTCCTGCCAGGTTGTTGTTCACATATTCCAGGGCGCGGTTAACGGCTTCATAATAGGCCGTATGACAGTTGTCATGGTTTTTCCATCGTTTAAGCCTGGGATAAAGAAGATGAAGCCCCACGGAAAGTTCATTACGGGTCAGTGTCCGGCCCTCCTCTTTTTCGCTTTCATCATGGTAAGCAACCACACCGGCAATCTTATCCGGCAGATCCATCCTGTCGGTAAAACGTCCTTTTTCAAAGCAGAAACAACAATACTCCTGCGAGGGAGTATTGTCGCTATTGGTTCCGAAGTGCTCAGCGGCAGCCAATGGCATACCGCAACTCTGGCACAGGAGTGTACTATCCGTATTACTTTCAGGCATGTTGCCACCTTTTGAGTTTCGGAAACTTCTCCCTCATCAGTGCTTTGAACTCATCCATAGTCAGCTTTTCGTCTGTATCTTTGTTATTTTCCACAAAGAACTGAACGCAGTTATCTATCATTTGATCCATGGTAAGGTCGGCGGTAAATGCACCGTCTTTATAACAATAACAGCAGTATTCGCTACTTTGCGAACCGTCTTTCTCAGTTCCGGATGCTTCCGGGTTTGTGAGCGGCATTGCGCAGCTCTGGCAAATTTTAGTTTCCATATTGTTTTTATTTAATTGATTTTACATGGCCGGCAGTACAAAGGTAGGAAAGTTAACCGGACGGCTTTTACCCATTCTTGCTAATTTCATAAATACCCCAGGCAAAAAAATAAGACCAACAGGCTATTTGTGTCTCCCTGTAAAGGGCCCTGTTTCTTTCGAGAGATAGAACGCCCTGTAGTCATTTAGGTGTTGTTCCGTACGTAACAACTGATAATTATGTCCGGACACGGGGAGATACTCCGGTTCCGGGTCTACCTCCGGGAAAAGCGGAAATTGCCTGACCAAGGTAAGATAGGTGGAAATCTCCCGGCTATCCGTAAAGCCGGAAATAACCACACCACGCTGTTCTCCCCAATACCTTATTTCCACATCCAATTGTTTTCTTACTAAAAAGGTAAAGTTAAAAGAGTAAACTTTAAAGATAATCTCCTGATCTGGAAAAGTTTGATCAGGCATAAACAGGATCAGGCGATAGTCCGTCTCTTCTATGGAAGAGACAAAAGGATACGTTTTCACCGGAAGAAGATGGGTGTAAGAGAGGCCTAAAGGGGCAAAATCTCCGGTGAGTTCGTTATTTTGTTCCAGGTTTTCAAGAAAACGGGTTGCGATATCAGCCAGAGAAGATACCGGAAAAAGAGTGGCTAACTGGTGCAATTTCTCCCGGCAATTGGCTGTATCCTTACCGGCGGCATAAGTCAGGGCTTCCAGATAAAGCACAGCCGGACGCCATACAGAGAAGAAGTGGTCCGTCTGAAACATGTCCCCTATTTCCCAAACCCTCTCTTTTTCCTTCCTGAGATAAGAGGTATAAAGGATATGATATAAAGAATCTTCCACAGAAGGAAAGAAAAAAGAGGAGGCCGGCGCCAGTGACTCATACAATTCTTTTACGGAATCTTTCGCCTGTAATAACGGGTCCGGATGATAAGAAATCACCTCCGGACTCCGGGAAGTGGATTGTAAAACAAGATAGTGTTTTTTGTGGGTCCGGCTAAGTCCGGATGGATCCATCCCTTCCAATAAATACGCAGCCCTGTAACCTTCTCCAAGATGCATATAACAGGCAGACTCCCAAAACAAGGCCTCTGTACATGGATCCGGTTTTTCTTTGAAATGATGGCGGATATAAGAGAAAACCGGGATTGCCAGTTCATAATCCCGGTTATAATAATAGGCTTTACCCATCAGCAGCCAGCAATGAACCAGGAACGGATTATATTCGGTTTGTTCCTGGCGCTTTCTTTGTCTGGCATCCTGTTGCCAACCCCGTTTTTTAGGAGGCTTTTGCCGGATAGAATAGAGACGGATGGCTTTTTCACATTTGCGGATACATCCGTCAAATAGTTGCAGGACAGAATCAGGCGGATAGGTAGTTTGGGAAAGTTCTTTTAAACTTTGTGTAAACTCCTTTTTTGCATGGTAATATACATTATAACGTGTCCGGAAAGCGTATGAAAAACGGCGCAGGGAGG
>JAJQES010000165.1 GCA_021201565.1 Tannerellaceae bacterium | reverse complement strand
ATTGCTATGAACCTGACGAACTTGTTAAGAATTTCTTTTTTGGGGAGGGTATGAGGATGGAAGAAAGAAAAAGCAACCCGATCCGGCCTAATGATAAGCAGCTTTCCTTTACGGAGTATTTTGCCAACCTTCCCAAAGCAGTCCGCCGGCCGGTAATTATTTCAGCCCCCAAAGAAGAACTGATCACAACCATTGCTCAGATGTGCGGCAAAACCAAAATGACCGCCCGCCGCTGGGTGTATGGCTACGCCAAACCCTGTCTGGCGGAACAGGAAAAGATCGCCGAACTACTCGGCTCCACAGTAGAGGTATTGTTTCCGGAGAAAAAAGCTCCTAAATAATTATCCATTGTCAATTGTCAATTTTTATAAGAAAGGTAGAGGGCTGGTCGTAAGGCACCGGTGGCGGCTCTGGGGATATGCGGCAGGAGCTGTGGGGTTGAAGGTGTGGCTTTACAAAGGGCGGTTGCCGGGAAGTCCTCCGGAGAGGAAACTGGAGATTCTCCTGGAGTTTATGGGATGGGAGCTCTCTTTTTTCGCCTTGTGCCTGCTGGTAGAACTGGTTTGTTTGTGGGTGTGCATGGCTCATTCCGCTAAACCGTGGGCTCTTCATGCCTGGCGGATCACCCGTATCTGTTACTTTTTGATAGGGTATATTTTGTTTTTAGCAGGACAATTTCTGTTCTTTTCACGCTATCTTTAAAAGTCATCCTTTCCTTCCCGCTGACTCCCGCTGGCGCGGAACTCCGGTTCCGTGCCTTATCTCACCTGGCCGGAGGGGATCTCCCGATCCCCGGCAAATGGGTATTAGGATCTGTGATCCGTTATACGGCCTGTTTTTTTATAAGCTCAGGAAGGTATGAGTTCCGGATCACAGATCCTGACAGTCAACAGACGGGGATCAGGAGATCCCCACCGACCAAAGTTCCGTGCTTTACTACTTGTTGATATAAGGCACGGAAACAGAGTTCCGCGCCAGCGGGGCCAGCGGGCGTGGGCAGACAGCGGGCAGACAAACAAGAGAATTTTTGTTAGCTTCTTCCCTTTGGGGAGGTGGGGAGGGGCTTCTACCAAATTTTCTTGTATCTTGTGTCGTGGTTATAGACGAGGGTGAGGGAACGTTCGCCTTCGCGCTGTTTAGCCACGATGAGCATGCCACGGCCTTTCCACGGAACCCCATCGTTGTCGCAGGCATCGGCGGTGTAGAAATCGGGTTTATGCAGGAAGAGGATAATGTCGGCATCCTGTTCGATATTGCCCGATTCGCGCAGGTCACTCATCACGGGTTTGCGGTTGGGTTGTCCGGCGGGCAGCCGGTTGAGCTGTGCCAGGAGGATAATGGGAATCCCCAGTTCTTTGGCGAGGTTTTTAAGTTCCAACGTGATATGCCCTACTTCGAGATACCGTTTTTCAAAATATTGTCCGCCTGTTCTGATCATGGTGAGGTAGTCGATCATCAGCAGGTCGAGCTCACCACGCCGTTTGAGCCTGCGTGCCTGTGCTTTGATATTGGAAAGCTGTCCCGCCTTGTGGTCGGAAGCAATTTGTATGGGCAGGTGCCATAGTCCGCTGACTGTTTCATGCAGGGCTGCCCATTCTTCGGCATCCATCTCCCCGCCACGGAAATGTGACTGCCGGATGCGGTCATCTTCCAGGATGTAACGCCCGGCAAGCTGGCGCTCGTCCATCTCGATGGAGGTAAACAGCACATTCTTTTTGTGTGCGGCGGCTGCTTTAGCAAACCACAGGGCAAACTGCGTCTTTCCCATAGAGGGGCGCCCGGCCAGGACGATCAGTTCAGGGGACCGCCAGCCGCCGTCGAGCGCTTTATCAAGTGCATCAATGCCGGTAGGGATAGCGATGAGTTGTCCGCTCTTTTTTAATTCTTCGATATGGGCGGCATGCCGGACCGCGTTGTTGAGTGCTTCACTGAGGGGAATCACCCGGCCCTGTGTCCCGGATGCGGTTAAGAGGCTGGTAAACTGTTGTTCAAACTGCTCACGTACCTCATAAAAGTCATTTCCGGCCGTGTAGATATCACGGAGAAGTCCGGAGGCCAGCTGGATGAGCCTGCGGGCATCGGCTTTTTCTTTGACGATGAGGGCATGATACTGAAGGTGACTGGCGGAGGCGACCATACTGGTCAGTGTGGAGATATAAAAAGCCCCTCCGCACCCGTCAAGTTTTCCTGTGCGGCTAAGCTCTTCGGTGACGGTGAGCATATCGACGGGGTGGTTATTGTGCCTGAGGGCCAGGATAGCTTTGTAGATCTCTATATGTGCCGGAGCATAGAAATCATCGGGCACAAGGAGACTTTCTATGTCCTGCAATGCTTCTTTTTCGAGCAGGATGGCACCGAGCACGGCCTGTTCCATCTCGATTGCCTGTGGAGGAAGTTTGTCTTTCATAAGAGTAGGCCCCACCTAACCTCCCCTAAAGGGAGGAACCGGAAAAGGGGCAGTTTTTTTATTGGTTTATACTATTTTTATTAATGGGTAGTTGGTAGTTAGCAGTACACTCACTTCGTTCGTTTAGGAGAAAATAAAGTAGAGTAACAACCTTGCTCCCCGGCCTGACCGGGGACCGCATGAGAACGTACCTTTTTCAATTATTAATTGTAACTAACGCCTGTTCCCATGCGGTCCCGCATCAAGTGCGGGAACAAAACCTGTTTTTTATCTCCGCTAACTACCGGCTCACAACACGGGCTTTAATCGAAATAAATATTCTTTGGGGTTTCTTCTTCCCACCTTCGCTGGTTGATCCAGGTGCGCAGGTTCGGGTATTGGGGTACGAATATACCTATGGACTGCTGGCTGTTCACCCACCGGATGCGCTCTTTGATCAGAGGAAGCAGGCGGGGAAGTACTTCGCGGTAGTCTTTGTGTTTTTTGCGGAAGTTTTCAAACTCGGTGTCTAATCCCCGTTTGATCCCGGGGTAGGCACAGCGGAACTTTTCAAATTCTTCTTTTTCATTTTTCAGTTCATTTTCTTCTTCTTTCTCTTTCTTTATATATTCTTTCTCTTTATAGTTAGTATAACTATATATATTATTGTTATCACTTTTTCC
>JAJQES010000348.1 GCA_021201565.1 Tannerellaceae bacterium | reverse complement strand
CCCCCATTCTTTACTGTTTAAAAAGAGATTTTATTTATCCGGTTGGAATAACTTTCAAAGCAGCACGGTTGTTTTCTACTAGTCTGCAGGTAAGTTATATTCATACCTGCCATTATTTTCAACTCTAAAAAACAGTAAAATGAAAAATATATTCTCAGCTTCCTTGCAATTACAATCCTGATGACAGGATGCCATACCGGTCACAATCGTGAACACGACCATGACCATGGGGGACACGACCATAATCACGGCGACGGACATATACACAACACTTCTACGGACAAGGAAGGAGGGCATACAGATGAAATTATTTTCAGCCATGAGCAGGCAGAAGCCATCGGCCTACAGATTGAAACTGTGCAGCCCCGTACTTTCCACCAGGTTATAAAAACAAGCGGAGAGATACAAAATCAGACAGCCGACGAAGTAACTATTGCCGCTACTGCCGACGGGATCATCACCTTTGCCAGATCGTCCTTTATCGAAGGTACTCCCATAGGACCAGGCGAAACCGTCGTCACTATCTCTTCCCGCAACCTGCCGGAAGGGGAACGGACCAGCCGTATCCGGGTAGACTATGAAAATGCACGAAGCGAATACGAACGGGCAAAAAACCTCATAGAAGACAAAATTATCTCTACCCGTGAATATGAGCAAATCCGCTCACGCTACGAAACCGCCCGCATCGCCTACGAAGCACAGGCGGGAAGCGTATCGGATAAAGGCATCGTCGTAAAAGCGCCAATTGGAGGCTTTGTGAAAAACCGGATGGTAGAACAGGGAGCTTACGTAACCGTAGGGCAGCCCATTGCCACTATTACCCGCAACCGCTCTCTTCAACTCAGGGCAGAAGTGTCCGAAAAATATTACCCGGTACTCAAAAACATCCAGACTGCCCACTTCCGCACAGCCTACAGCAATACCCTGTATAAACTGGAAAACCTCAATGGCCGTTTGCTATCCTATGGCAAAACAGCCGGTAATCAATCCTACTATATCCCCATCACATTCGAATTTGATAACGTGGGTGATATCCTGCCTGGTGCTTTCACTGAAATATGGCTCATCGGAGCTGCACAACCGGACAAACTCACCCTACCTGTTTCTGCCCTGAGTGAAGAACAGGGACTCTATTTCGTTTATCGGCAGATAGGAGAAGAAGAATATCAAAAACAGGAAATAACCATCGGTATGAACGATGGGGAACGGGTAGAAATACTTTCTGGTATTACCACAGGCGATAAAGTGGTCATACAGGGAGTAACACAGATAAAACTGGCAGCCAACGCAGGACTTATCCCCGAAGGTCACACACATTAAACAAGGGAGGAACAAACAATGCTGAATAAAATAATAAAATTCTCCCTCAACAACCGGCTTGTTGTACTTATTGCAGCCGTCCTGTTGATGCTTGCGGGAATATATACTGCCGTTAACATGGAAGTTGATGTATTTCCTGACTTAAATGCCCCTACAGGCGTAGTCCTTACCGAAGCGGGAGGCATGGCACCCGAAGAAGTAGAACGCCTGGTTACCTTTCCGATAGAAACAGCCGTCAACGGGGCTACCGACGTGCGTCGGGTGCGCTCCACCTCCACCACCGGATTCTCCATCGTATGGGTCGAATTTGAATGGGGAACAGATATCTACCGGGCCCGCCAGATTGTATCCGAAAAACTGGCCGTCATCGGCGATGCCCTTCCTTCCGGTATCGGGACCCCTACCCTCGGTCCGCAATCTTCAATTTTAGGAGAATTAATGATTATCGGACTGACTTCGGAAATCACCTCTTTACAGGAACTCCGTACCATAGCTGACTGGACTATCCGTCCCCGTTTACTTTCGACCGGAGGTGTTGCACAGGTAACTGTCATAGGAGGAGACATCAAGGAATACCAGATACTCCTCAACCCCGAAAAAATGAAATACTATGGAGTAGGCATGGATGAAGTAAACGCTGCCGTACAGGATATGAACCGGAACGCTTCGGGAGGTATCCTGTATGAATACGGAAACGAATATATTATCCGGGGCATCCTCTCTACCTCTGATACAGACGAATTGGGAAAAGCACTTGTAAAAGTGGAAAACGGTATTCCCATTATGCTGGAAGACGTAGCCGATATAGAAATCGGAAATAAAACCCCCAAACTGGGAATTGCTTCCCTCAATGGTCAGCCGGCCGTGTTGCTGACCATTACCAAACAACCTAACACCAGCACTATCGAATTAACGGATAAAATAGACGATTCATTGGCTGAAATCGGGCGTAATCTGCCGGCAGATGTACAGGTAAACACTGACATATTCCGTCAGGCACGTTTCATCGACCACTCTATCAGGAATGTACAAAAGTCGCTCTACGAAGGAGGAGTATTCGTAGTAATTGTCCTTTTTATCTTCCTGATGAATGTCCGTACCACGATGATAGCTCTTATTACCATCCCGCTATCATTAGTCTTTTCAATCCTTGCATTGAAACTAATGGGACTTACCATTAACACTATGAGTCTGGGTGGTATGGCTATCGCTATCGGGTCGTTGGTAGACGATGCCATTGTAGATATCGAAAATGTATTCAAACGGCTCAGGGAAAACCGGACACTTCCGGCAGAAGAACAACGAACAGTCATACAGATTGTTTTTGATGCTTCACGGGAAGTGCGTATGCCTATCCTGAACTCCACCTTTATCATCGTGGCCAGTTTTGTTTCCCTTTTCTTTCTTTCCGGTATGGAAGGGCGTATGTTGGTACCGCTCGGAATCGCATTCATTGTAGCATTATTTGCATCCACTATCGTAGCACTCACCCTAACACCGGTTCTGTGTAGTTATCTGCTGGGTAACAAAAAAGCAGATGGAAAAGAAGAAAAAGAGGCCCTCATTGCCCGTAAACTAAAAAGCATCTACGGAAAAGCACTCACCTGGACACTCCGTTACCGCCTGATCGTATTGGGTACGACCGGAATCGTACTTATATCAACCATTCTTATTTTCTTCACTTTAGGCCGTAGCTTCCTGCCCCCATTCAATGAAGGTTCCTTCACGATCAATGTCAGTTCCCTGCCCGGTATCT
>JAJQES010000416.1 GCA_021201565.1 Tannerellaceae bacterium | reverse complement strand
CCGGATTACGAAGCCGCACTGGCTTCATTAAGATAACAAAGTTGTAGATTATTGTTTTTCATTGGTTAAAGTTAAGGGTTAGTGTAGAGGGCCATTGGATGTGAATCCGGTGGTCTTCGTTTTTTTTGTACCTTCGCAAAAAGAAAACATGAAAAAATACTTTCTGCTTTTTAGTTCTCTTTGGATCAGTTTATCCATACAGGCTACCGAATGGCATAGCTATGGTTTTGATTTTCCCTGGTTTTCCTATTCCGCAGAACAGCTTTTAGGTTCGGATGCCTATGTGCCTGATATGTTTCCGATGGCTGTAAAGCTCAATGAGTATGTAAAAGAAAAAGCCCGGTCGGGTCAGTTGAAAGAGAAACCGGTTGTGTATGATATTTATGTATTGAATCCGTATCAGGAAAATACTTTACTTGAAATATATGAAACTCCGGAAGCCTGGCGTATCCATATTAACTGCCGGGAACATTTTGCTATGTATCTTGAATATGAAGAATTGAAAAAGATTATTGACTATTTTGCTCATCCGGAATTTACCTCTTTTTATGGAGGTGGAAGCCTACATGATAAAGAAGCTCTTCGTAAAGAGCTTTTCCAAAAAATAGACTCCCTGATAAAAGGGACCGGATTACCGGATAAAAAGGAATATGAGGCGTACAGGATAGGAGAGATGTCTGTCCGGTATGATGGGCACAAGTTCCGCGTCTTTTCAGGGGAGGAGGCGTTGGAGGTACTCGGAGACCTGGTATCTCAACCAATTCAGTATAGAGACCGTATTTTGTTTGCCGACCCACATTTCCTTTATATTTATGAAGATGGACGTATTATAAAAAAGGTAGGAGTTGAGTATCTGTTGGGGTATGAGGAATCTGTCTCTAATAAACTGTATTATCAAATTTATCCCGACTGGATTAACTTTTATGAATATATTTCGGACGATGAAAAGGCCTATCCCTCCCGGATATGGGCCAGTTACTGTTACAGCCGGAACTACTTTTATGATTTAAAATAGTCCTGTCATTACGATCCCATAAAGGCGCTGTATTAGGTTATATATTAAAAACGGAGACACCGGAACGGCAGGTATCCTCCTGTGTTTCCGTGTCTCCGTGGTGAAGTCATGTGTTTCTATTCTTAATTCTGCTTGAAATAACCGAGGTCTTCACGGTCGAAGCTGGTGATATAAGAATAGATTTTGTCTACTTCTGCCTGTCCGTAAGTAATGTATACCTCGGCAGAGTGGCGGAAGCAATCGTTGATGTTTGTATCCTGCAAGAGAAGGTATCCCATGATAATGTGACCGGCAGCTTCTACCATGCGGCGGGCCTGGAAGTCGATGTATTCATTATCTTTGGTTTCTGTGACTAATTTTACCACTTCTTCGTATTTTGCAGTCATGGCGATCAGTTTGTTTTTCAGATCCTGCAGATCGGCTTTGTATTCCAACCCTTCGTATTCACGCATCTGGTTCAGGTAGGTACCTGTTGTGACGTGGCGGATCGCAGCTACTACCTGCAACTGAGTGGTTCCTTCGTAGATATTGGTAATACGGGCATCCCGGTAAAGACGTTCAGCGGCGTAATCTTTCATAAATCCTGACCCCCCATGGATCTGGATCGCATCATAGGCATTCTGGTTACAATATTCCGTAGTCATTCCCTTACCCAGTGGTGTGTAGGCATCTGCCAGTTTACTGTATTTTTTCATCTCCTGACGCTCTTCCGGTGTCAGTTTACGTTCGCGTGAAATATCTTCCAGTGCTTTATATACGTCTACAAAACGGGCGGTTTCATACAGCATGGCTCTGGAGGCATCTGTTTTAGCACGCATCAGGGCTACCATTTCATACACTGCCGGGAATTCAATGATTGCTTTACCAAACTGCTTCCGTTCCCGGGCGTATGCCAACCCTTCACGGTAAGCTGCTTCACACAATCCGACAGCCTGTGCCATGATACCCAGACGGGCACCGTTCATCAGCGCCATTACATATTTGATCAGCCCTAATTTGCGGTCGCCACAGAGTTCAGCTTTTGCATTCCGGTATACCAACTCACAGGTAGGAGAACCTTTAATCCCTAATTTATTTTCAATACGGCGTACATTGACACCTCCGTTACGTTTGTCATAGATAAACATGGACAAACCACGTCCGTCGCGGGTACCCTCTTCCGAGCGGGCCAGTACCAGGTGAATATCGGCATCTCCATTTGTAATAAACCGTTTCACTCCGTTCAGGTACCAACATCCATCTTCTTCGCTATAGGTCGCTTTCAGCATCACTGACTGCAGGTCTGAACCGGCATCCGGTTCGGTCAGGTCCATGGACATGGTTTCTCCGCCACATACACGGGGCAGGAACCGCTGACGCTGGTCTTCGTTGCCAAATTCATAGAGGGTTTCCGCACAATCCTGTAAGCCCCACAGGTTTTCAAAACCGGCATCTGCGCGTGAAACCAGGTCAGCCGCCATGATATAAGGTACGACCGGGAAGTTTAATCCTCCGTAGCGGCGTGGCATAGCTACGCCCATCAGGCCGGCTTTCCGTACGGCATCCAGGTTTTCCTGTGTACCTCTGGCATATGTAACCCGTCCATCATTCACAGTAGGACCTTCATGGTCTACACTTTCTGCATTGGGGGCAATGATCTCCCCACAGATTTCTCCGACAATTTCCAATACTTTGTCATAACTATCCATCGCGTCTTCAAAATCCACCGGTGCATAGTCATACGTATCTTTGTCAGTATAATTGCGTTCTTTCAACTCCACGATCCGTTTCATCAAAGGATGATTCAGATAGTGTTTTAAGCTGGGATTATCTAAATAAAAGTTAGCCATAGTTTTAACTTTCTAAGTAGTTAGTAGTTGGTAGTTAGTAGTTAGTAGAATTGTTGTTTATTAATCCTTGTGAATATGCGTGCAGGAGTTTTTGCACAGAAGAAAGAGTTTGATATAGGTTTATAAAACTTTCTTCTTCAATATATGCAAGATCTTTGGATAAAATAATATAGTACCGGCACTCATTGATAGAACCTTCTGCTATATTATAAAATATTAATTTATCATTTACTCATTTTTTTCCGAAACATTCTACAA
>JAJQES010000442.1 GCA_021201565.1 Tannerellaceae bacterium | reverse complement strand
GATTACACGAGACAATGGATAAACACTACCACCTTCACCTCCACTTACTGTTTCCGGGTCAAATATTGATTTCATTTTGGTAAAGGTTACCAGATTTTCTCCGGATACATAGAATCGTACTTTAGACAAATAAATCCTATTAGATACATGGGCCGGCAGAGTATAACCTATCTGCAAATTTTTCAATCTTAAATAAGCTGCATTCTGTAAATAAGCAGTTTGTTTTTCTTGGTTTTTACTTGTATTAAATGTGGGACGCGGATAATAAGAATTTAAATTTTCGGTAAGAGCTCCATTGGCGACAGAAGTTGTACTACTATCCCGGAAATAATCTTCATGATCTGTAAATCCGGTAGACCACCAAATATTATCCGTAGCTCCCCAAAAAGAATAACTACCCTGCCAATAATCTCTTTTTAATACCCCCTGGAAAAACGCCCGTAAATCAAAACCTTTCCAATCAGCGGTTAACTCAAAACCAATATGATATCTGGGAGTAGAATTTCCGATTACTTTTAAATCCCCATGATCATCCAATGTTTTACCTCCTTCACTAATCTTACCATCACCATCCAAATCTGCATACATAATATCACCGGCACTCCAGTTAGATCCTAATGCACTTTGATCTACTTTTGCCAGATGAGCATCCATTTCAGCCTGTGTCCTGGCTATGCCGACAGTTTCATACCCCCAGATTTCATTGATCTTTCGTCCTGCAATATAAGTATCTATATTACCTGTTAGATTAGGATATCTTTTAATTTCTGTTTGATAGTCCGATAAGGTCAATTTGACCCCATATCCAAATCCGGTTTTCAAACGATCTCTCCACTCAAGTTGTAATTCAAATCCATAATCTTTTAAGTCCGTATTATTAGCTCTTGGTACTTTGACACCTAAAATTACCGGACGTTGAGGAGCCGGTCCTAACATATCAACAGTGTTTCTAACGAAATAATCAAAAGATCCGGTTAAACGATTATTTAAAACCCCAAAATCAAATCCCACATTGAACGTACGAATCTTTTCCCATGTTAAATCTTCTGTAACAAGTGTTAAGGGAGACCATGATACGTTTGGTTTATTGCCGTCTTGTAACCATGCTCCTTCTGCGGTTTTCACAGCCATTGCAGCATACGTTGGATACCAATTATTTGTATTCTGGTTTGCTAGTTGTCCATAAGAAACCCGAATTTTTAAGGTATTTACAACTGATTGAATTGGTTCCCAGAAATCTTCCTGAGCAATATTCCATCCTGCAGAAAAAGATGGTGACCATACCCAACGATTTCCTTTTCTAAATCTTGACGAACCATCATTCCGTAAATTAACTTCAGCCAGATAACGCCCTTTATAGTCATAATTAATACGAGCAAAATATCCAAAAGTAGCCCAACGATAACGTGCTCCGTTTACACTCGGCGTTACAGGATTGCCAGAATAATCAGTACCACTTGTTCCATCAATTTCATTAATTCCTGGTACCATTATACCATCCCGCTGCATCCCAAACTCTGTTTTTTTCATCTTCTCATATTGTAAACCTGCCATTCCTTTGAAGTTATGACTATTATTCAAAGTAAAAGCATATTCAGAGTAAAGGTTTATTCCCATGCGATTTTCTTTCAAATGATCTTCATGTACATTTGAGCCTTCGTCAAAAACATATGGATTACCTTCTACATCATACATATAAGTAACTTGTTTATCCCAGTGGCGATCTGCATTTTTGATAGAATAATTTATTTCTGCAAACGTTTTCCAATTTTTAACCGGTTCTAATACAAACTGAATTTGTTGGTATAAATTATCTGTTTCCGTTTTATCATCTCCGCCATCCTGCAGTCCAATAGCTAAACGGCTTATTAAATGCCCATTAGGATCATATAGGGGTAAGATAGGCCATCCCTGACGACCAATGTCACTATAAAGGCTACTGGTGAGAGAAGCCGGGCGTTTATATTTGTCTCTAACAAAACGATTGCTATAGTTTACTCTCAAATATTTTGTGGCATCAAAGCCTATCTTAGCTGTTGCTGCATATCGTTGATAATAGTCCTGGTTAAACCGCATCAGTCCGTCCTGATCTAACATATTAAATGAAGTATAATAAGTTACCCGGTCATTTCCTCCACTAATACTAACATTATGTTCCTGTGCAAAAGAAGAAGAGCGATAAATTTCCTTATAATAATCCCGGTTATCATTTCCTCCTGTATTATCTACACCATTCGGATCAAACCCTTCTTCCCAGCGTCCGTTACTTCTATGGGCAACTGTAGCATTTTTTAATGTACCTTGTTGATATGCTAAAATATTAGCTAACCAGGCATCTGAGAAGTGAGGACTTCCTCCTCCGTTTATGGCTGCATCGTTAAAATAGAGTGCAAAAGTATAAGAGTCCATAAATTTAGGCATCACCACAGGGCTGTTCCAACGAAAACTGTTATTATAATTTACAACAGTTTTTCCACTACTTCCTTTTTTCGTAGTAATCAGAATAACACCAAAGGGTGCACGTGAACCATAAATAGATGCAGCTGCAGCATCTTTTAGAACAGATATATTTTCGATATCCTGAGGATTAATGGCATTAATATCACCTTCCATTCCATCTATAAGAATTAAAGGACTACCACTTGAACCATCCGCAATTGTTCCTGTACCACGAATACTAATAGATGCGCGTGACTCTAAACTCCCATTTGTCTGAGAAATATTTAATCCTGGAACTAATCCTTGAAGAGCCTGACTTGCTAACATTACGGGCCGGGCTTCTAAAGATTCGGAATTCACAGTTCCTACAGCACCTGTCAGGTTAATCTTTTTCTGTGTGCCAAATCCAACAACAACAACTTCATCCAGAGTTTGAGTATCTTCTCTTAAAATAACATTGATTTGAGTTTGGCTACCTACTACAATTTCCTGATTTACATATCCGATATAAGAAATTTGCAATATTGCATCATCAGATACGTTCAAAGAAAAACGACCATCCAGGTCAGTCATAGATCCATTAGTCGTACCTTTTTCTACCACATTAGCACCTATTACCGGATCACCAAAATCATCCACTACAACACCTGTGATTTGTCTACTCT
>JAJQES010000226.1 GCA_021201565.1 Tannerellaceae bacterium | reverse complement strand
TAAAACATGTAAGAATCTAATCCATGTATTGAAAAGCTTTAAGGTAGCGACTTTCTCTAATCTATTGGGGCTTACTCTTTCCTTTTTTGCCTGTATGCTGGTCCTGATGCATGTCAGCCGGGAGTACGGATATGATTCGACCATTCCAAACCGGGAACGGATTTTCCGTCTGGAAAATAAACGGAACGATGGGGTTTGGGAACCGAATCTGGCCCGTCCGCAGTTGGAGCGGTTTATCGCTTCTTCACCTTATATTGAGGCGGCGGCGATTACCAATAACTTATCTTATTTGTCATTTGATTTTGGGTTTTCTGCTACTTCCGGACCGGATGCAATCACTTATCTGGAAAAAATAGAGCGGGTCCGGCCTGACTTTACAAAGGTATTCCATTTTGATATGGTTGCCGGTCGCGCGGATTGTTTAACAGATCCCAACTCTGTACTTATATCGGAAAGTATAGCTCAAAAGCTTTTCGGTTCCGAAAATCCTATAGGAAAATCCGGATATTTTAGCGAGTTTAAAGATCTGGAGGGTTTTTCGTTGTTTGGCAGTACATTGGGGACAGTAGCAACAATCGGCGGGGTTTACCGGGACTTCCCTGAAAATTGCCGCCTACAGAATGCGGTGTACACTGCTATTCCGGAGGAAGAGCTGATGCATGACTGGAATACCGGCCCCTATTATTGCTATGTGTTGTTATCGGATCCGGCGGCAGCTTCCGGTATCGTTGAGGAATATCTGGAAACACACGCGGAGTCATTGCGGGCCCGGGCTATTGACGATATGCGTCTTACCCCTTTACCGGAACTTTATTTCGGGCCGCAATTACGTTCTGATTCGTTGCCGGTGGGAAACAAAATGAGAACCAATATATTGTTCTTTATTGCTATTCTGGTCATTGTGATCGCAATCATAAATTATATTAATTTGTCGGTCGCTATGGCTCCCGTGCGGATCAAATCCATTACGACTCAAAAAGTGCTGGGTTGTTCGCAGCACACTCTGCTTATCAATCTCGTTCTGGAATCTTTGTGTATGTCTGTCCTCTCTTTTCTATGTGCTTTGATTCTTCTATATCTTGTCAAAGATAATTCTTTAGTAATAGGGATGCTGGGCCACTCCCTGTCCTTTTCCGCAGGTAGTCCGGTGATTATCCCGACGGCTGTTCTGGCGGTTGTTACCGGCCTCGTAGCGGGTATATATCCGGCATTCTATATGGCCTCTTTCCCTCCTGTTATGGCGTTGAACGGCTCTTTCTCTTTGACGGGAAAGGCAAAAGTTGCCCGGAAAGTGCTGATTGGGTTTCAGTTTATAATCTCTATTGCCCTGATCATTGGTTCGTTGTTTGTTTACCTGCAAAACAGATTCATAGAAAATGTGGAGTTGGGTTTTGAAAAGGAGAATATTCTGGAGGTCCGGATAAGTATGGGAACAGCCTTAGCTAAAGGGCGGTTGTATCGTGAGCTATTGATGGAACATCCGGATATCAAAGATGTGGGTTTTATCGAAACCCGGTTTATTACAGATGAATCCCGGACAAATATTGGCTATAATTACCGGGACCAGCACTATTATATGATCTGGATAGGTATTTCTTATAATTTCCCGGAATTAATGGGAGTTGAAATGGTGGCAGGACGGACCTTATTGCCGGGAGATGAACAGCCGGGAAATGAACAACCTGTTTGTATCATTAATGAAACGGGAGCCCGGGAAATTATCTCCCGTTTTCCGCCGGAAGAGATTGCGGATATTCATGAACTTGTTGGAACGACGCTACATGATCATGGAGTACCGGTGTTAATAGCCGGTATTTTCAAAGATTTTCATTTCCAATCCTTATACAAGGAGATGCGTCCTTTTGCATTCTGGGTATCACCTCCGGGAACTTATCGCCGGGGACTACCGGAAAACTTTTCGTATGTAAAAATTGCCGGGGGTAATCCCAAAGGACCGATTGATCATATACGAAGCGTGGTAAATGAACTTAATCCCGGGTATCCGGCAGATATTCATTTTATGGATCAGGTGTTGGACCAGCTGTATCACAAAACTCACCAGCAGGGTATTATGGTCGCTTTATCCTGTCTATTAGCCGTTTTATTATCTTTAGCCGGCGTATTCGGGTTGGTTATTTTTGAAGCGCAGGGACGTGAAAAAGAAATTGCAGTACGGAAAGTGTTTGGTGCCCGGGTCAACGAGATCCTTTGCCTGTTCAATACATCGTTTCTGCGGGTCCTTTTTACCGGTTTTATTGTTTCTGCCCCTATTGCCTGGTATAGTGTCAACAAATGGTTACAGAGCTTTGCGTACAGAACTCCTTTATATCTCTGGGTGTTTATAGTTGCCTTGTTGATTATTGCGTTGCTGACAGCTTTGACGGTTACCATACAAAGTTACCGGGCAGCAACAGCCAATCCGGCTACAAAACTACACCGGTAGTGGGTTAAGGCCTATTTTTCATTTCTTTGATTACAAAGAAACACATGACGGCAAGGAAAAGACCGGTCAATAGGATAATAGACCATAGGACTGCCGGTTGTTCTATCCAGAGCCTCTCCCGTATCTGCGGGACAGTCTGATGAATGGTTGCTGTGGGAGAGGAGAGGGTAACTACCGGAATGTCTTCAGGGATTTTAGTACGGAAATGTTCGATGTCATAAGAGGGACGGCTGTCCAGACTCTCATCCAATGTTAGCGTATATTGTTCTCCGGCAGAAAGAAAAGTACAGGCATAATAGGCTACACTGTAAAAACGGATCGAATCAATGACCAGCGGCGGGTTATGATCGTTGCTGATCCGGAAGTAACTTTCCGGCGTCAGGCGGTGTTTACCCGGAAACAGGGTATTGCTCTGGTAAGAGGATAAGGTAAAACTATAATTGTCCCCAACACTGCTTCCTGTGCGGTAATAATCCGCAGGATATTTTACATGAAACACCACTTTGTCGTACCAGTAACTGTGAGGCAAGTGGGAAAATGTCAGATAGGAAAAATGGTCCGAACTGTCTTTTTGTGAAATGGAGGGAACGGGTAAAAGAGATAAGGGAGAATCGTGTACATGGCTCTCTTCTTTTACAACCATAGCAATATCCAATGGACTCTTTTCGTTGGTTTTCAGGTTTACTTCATAATAAAGATAGTTACCTTCGGGAAAGGTAACCGGAGTCACTTCGTATTCTCTTAATCTGTACACCTGTTGGGTTACGTTCCGGAATTGCTTGGTAATGAACCAGTTTTTCCGGTCATTGCTTCCCCGGACCTGTACCCACCGGGATACTTCCGCCGGTTGGCTGATGATCAGGAAACTGTTAATCTGTTCTTTATCCGGGTTATGGATTACCAGTGTGTTGAGGCTATCTTTTCCACTATTTTCAATCAGTGGATAAGCAGTCAGTTCATTGAGCTCTTCCCGGATACTGCCGGAACGGATAAAATAGGGAATCGCTGTTCCTTCGCTATTGAGCAACCGTATGCCGGGAAAACTGATGTGCCGGGATTGCCCTGTTAATTCCGCAGGAAGAAGTATCTGGTAATAATTATCTTCCGGAATGGAACCAAGGGCGGCTGTCCACACTTTCCACTCGTTTGGATAGGCTGAGAGTGGAACCAGTACGAGCAATAAGAAAACTATCTTTTTCATTCTTTTTTTTCTTCGTTTACCTCTTCTTTATTTTCATCTTTTACGAGTCTGCGTATCTTTTGTTGCATAAACGATACCACTAACAGAATCAGTCCTAACAACACAAATGAAACAATCCGTCCGCCCTGTGACATGCGCCATACATCGTACAGATAGAATTTAACAATAATAAACCCAAAGAACACCAGGGATATTTTACGTAGAATAGGTTGTTTGGTTTTTAACCCCCAGATCATTAGTCCCATAGCCAGAAGGCCCCATAAAACAGGATATCCAAATGTATGAATATCCCGGAGTAATTTGTAGTAATTGCCGAATGGGCTCATACATATACAGGCCAGATTGTCGGACTCACAAGTGATCAGGATCACGGAGAAGATAACTAAAAACCAAATCAGATTTTCTTTCTCTTTATGCCGGGAAGGTAAGATATAGGCAAACAGCTGATAAATAATATATCCGATAGCGGGAAGAGACAGCAGGTGGATACTGAACCATCCTTCCGGAAGATTCCGGGCAATGAATACCGTTTCCCGCAGGCCGGTTAACGTGAACATCATGGCAACCGTATAGAACAGGATGCTACCGGCAAAAAACAATAACCCATACTGCCATTGCAGGATCCGTTCTTTTTTGAGAAAAAAGACGATCGCCAGATAGATATACGTATAGGTGAGCAGGATGGAATATACCAGAGAGTTTATATCATGGCCTATCAACCGGGAACGAAGCTGATAGTTGATTTCGCAGAAAGGTACCAGGAATATCAAAATGTACAGAGAATAGTAGAACCCACGGTATAAAACGGTTACCGGATCATAGGGTCTGTTGATAGCTATCCCGTGTATTCTGATCTCTCTTTTCAATAAATAGTAACAAACCGCGGCAGCAACCGTGATCACGACTCCTGTAATAAAATAGCGGTTGATGATCACAGGTAACTCAGTGAATTGTCTGGATATAGTATATCCGCCTGACAGATCTATCAGGTAAGAGATGCCGAGCAGGACAATGATCCCGTATAAACCGTATTTGAATATAGGGATCCGGGAATGCAACCACAGGAAGAGGAGTATCGCCATTTCTGCTGCCCAGAACATGGAGATGGCGTTTCCTTCTAATTGAATAGGTACTGCCAGGGTCGCCAGTGAAAGAACGATGGCAATCACGAGGTAGACCAGTAGTTTGTCAATTCCTTTTTTATTGAACAACAGGAACAGAACGGCTCCGTTCATAAGGGCCATACCGATCGTAAACACGCCGTTTACATCAACCGGATAATTCCGGAAGATGTAATAACATCCGATAAAGAGCGAAAGATTATTCCATAAAATGATCATGGCCTGATAAGGAGTAATCTTTGCCGGATTTTTGAGATGATCGGCAACAGCCAATGCGTAGAATTGGATGAAAAATGCAAGCAGGAACAAAGTCGTACCTCCGTATTGGTCTGTGAAATCAGTTAACAACCATAGCCAGATAACAATCTGTGATAAAACAAATGTAGCGACTCCGACGAGTTGCCATTTCTTTTTAAAGGCAAGCCAGATCATCCCACTGTTAAGTATCAGTATATAGGTAAAGAGTACCATATAATTACCACTTCCTGTGCTTACCATGAAGGGGGCCCCAAATCCACCGAGAAGTGAGAAGAGCGCTAACTCTTTTTTGTCATAGAGCATGGAGAATATGACGCAGGCGATCGTAATAAGAATCAGTAAAATAAACGCTGCTGTTTGTGGTATCAACAGGTATTCCCTGAATGCCAGTGTGATGGTGATGTAGAAGACAGCAAACCCTCCTCCGCATAAAATAGCAGAGAATACATCGTATTGTTTTCGTAGTTTATGGGCAGTTCCTATAATAGCCGCTCCTACCAGTAATCCAATGCCTACCCGACCGGTTTCATTGATCCAGTCTTTATCAATGGCATATTTAACAAAGAAGGCGATACCCAGCACAAAGGTGATGATCCCTATTTTGCTCAGGAGGTTTTCTCCCCACAAAAGTTCCGGGAATCCTGATTTCTTCCCGGATGGATGGACCGGAGGGACTGGTTCCGGCTGTAAGGCGGTCAGTGGTTCTTCCGCCGGAATTTCAGCCACAGGAGGTTCAACAGATAGTTCAGCCGGTGCTGCGGAATAAGTGACAGGAATTACTTCTTCTTCCGGAAGCAGCTCTCCGGTTATTTCCGGAACTTCGGGCAGACTAATTTCCGGCTGAGGCTCCTCCGGTTGCAGAGGTTTTTCTATAACACAGGGTAGCGTACTTTCTATTATTTGGGGTGCAGGCTCAGGGACCGGTTCAGGCTTCGATCTCACTACGGTTTTTTCCTGTATAGTGGGTGAGTGTTGTTCTTTCCGGGAAAGAAGTTGTTCCAGTTTCGTCGATAAAAAGTTCAGTTGGGCATGCAGGGCGCCTATCTCTTTGCTTAAACTCAGAATTTTTACCAGGCTAAGAATGGGCACAATCAAAAAGACTACAAAAATTATCAATCCGAATATAACTAAAAGCTCTTCCATAATTGATCAAATGAAGTTAAACGGCAGTTTGTAAAGGACAAATATACAAGAATAATCCTACCTCTGTATATATCCCGTCACATTTGGTCGATAAAAAGCACCCTTCTGTCTCTAATTTCTCAGGGCTTTCAGTTACGTTCTACATTTGCAGTATAAAACAGCAACAAATCAAATTAAATAGAACAATTAAAAACAGAAATCATGGAAAAGAAAATTATTTTTATCGCGTTTCTTCTTGTAGGATATATGTCTGTGCAGGCACAAACAACAACTTCGTTCGGGATAAAACTGAATACCGGAATTACGAACCTGAGACTAACGGATCATCCCGGTAAAAGTCATACATTTAAGCCTTCGGCCGGTTTGGGTGGCCTGGTCCGGATCAGTTTCAATGAAACCTTTGCCTTGCAACCTGAACTAATGATTAATTACACGGAGTCATCCGTAAAATGGAATAATGAGAAGATCAAATTTAAATATGCGGGTGTCGAGATCCCGGTGTATGCGATGGGAAAGAGGAAAGTAGGAGAAGGCATCCTGTTTGCAGGTGTCGGCCCTCATATCGGCTATGGATTTAGTATTGATTCACGGGTACAGGACCTTCCTGCCGGTCACCCGGATGATAATGCCATAGAACTGGATCACTGGTATATGGGAGGAAATGTGCAGGCAGGTTATGAATTCCGGAAACGGATCTTCCTCCATGCAACCTATCAGTTGAGCTTTGACCTGCGTTCTTCCTCTAAAAGTTCACCTCTGAAAACCCAGACAATCGCAGTAGGAGTGGGGTATAGATTTTAATAATAGAGTGGAAAATTAATAATAGAAAAGGAGAAAACATAATTTATGTTTCTCCTTTAAACGTATCTTTCCGGCTTTGGTCTATACCATATCAGAATTGATCAATGTGGATGTTCAGAGAGAGCAGTAGTTTGTATTTTTAATATGTGAATTTGAAATCCCTTAGAATATGAAGAAGATAATAGTATTGTTGATTTTGATGTTGACGACCGCGGCGTTGGTTCCTGTTAAGGGTCAGAATGTGAATGTAAATATTCATGTGAATATTGATAGACAACCAGCCTGGGGGCCTGTAGGTTATACGTATGTGGACTTTTATTATTTCCCGGATTTGAATATTTATTATGATGTAAATCGTCAGTTGTTCCATTATACTTCCCGGAGAGGATGGGTAGCTTCCCGCTACTTACCCCCTAAATACCAGCGGTATGATCTGTATAGAATGTATAAGGTTGTATTGACCGGCCGGGATCCCTGGATACAAAATAAGGTCCATAAAAGACAATATGCCCATTTCAGGGGTAACAGAACGCAGGTAGTGATCCGGCATAGTACAGACCACCGGTATCAAAAGAGCCGGAATAATACGTATGGTTGGGTAGAGGAGAGACCCGGTTCTCCTAAGACTGTTACCGACCGGACCTCTTCCGGTAATAAGCAACAGCCGTCTACCGGCAAACAACCCGGAAAAACGACATCCGGTCGTAGCAGTTCCGGAAGTACCAGCCGCTCTACAGTTTCCTCCGGTAACACCAGCCGTAGCAGTACTACCGGAACTGACAGAACGTCTGGTACTAATAGTAATAACCGTACGGGTTCAGGCCGGTCAGCAAAATGATCAGTTTAGACAGGCAGATAAGATTGTGTAGGGTTATTTTAAAATAGGTGATTATATGACATATTTATTCTTTATAATTACAAATTGGAATAAAATTCAAACATTTGTTCCGGAATGTAGGTTATACACAAAGGAAAATGAATAAAAAAGTATTAAAAGAAAAACATTATGTATAGAATTCTTATTTGTCTGCTGTTAACAGGTTGTTTCTTTTTTATCACCTGTACTACCTCTAAAAATACCAGCCGTATCACTGTCGCTTCTGAGCTACGGGATTGCACCGGAGTAGGACCTATGAAATGTATGTTAGTCAAAACCGGCGGACACAATGACTGGATCTTTATGTATGATCAGATCGAAGGGTTTACCTATGAACCCGGCTACGAATATGTGCTGGAAGTAAAGCAGGAAGACCGCCCGAATCCGGCCGCAGACCAATCCAGTAAGAAATATGTATTAGTCAAAGTTATCTCCAAAACCCAAAAGATCTCTGAGAATATGCCGGATATGCCGTTGGTAAGGTGAGTTCTCCAACAAACCAACCTTTTAAATGTTATATAGGAAAAAGTAAAATAATAATATACCGGAACTATGAAACGATTGATGAGCGTTGGTTTGATGGCTTGTTTGCTGTTGTCGGGATGTGAATTTACAAAGAAACGGATCCAGGAAACGGAAGATGATAAGGAACAACTGGAAAGAGAAGAGAATTATCAGGACGAAGTGATTACTTCTCCTACTGTTACGGCGTTGGAAGATGTGCCTGTGGATCCCAAGATTGTACGTCCGGATATTATAGATAATAAGGCTTCAATTGATATTTATAAAAATGAGAACCAGTTTATCGAAGTTCAGTTTATCTCTATGGGAAATAAACGGATCTCGGCCCGGTTGACGTCACATGATACACAGGCAAATATTCGTTTTTGCCAGATCATTATGCCGGACGGGACTGCGGATGGACCTTTCGGACGGGATCTGGAGTACACACTATCGCAGGATGGTGACTATAAACTGGAAATCTGTCCGGATATGATGGCCGGTGAGCCCTGGAGCGGTACTTTCACTGTTGACTTTGAACTTTTTGAAGAGTAAGAACGATTTAACTTTTTGTGTTCTTTTAAATAACTTCTTATTTTTATGGATTTTCCGGGAGGAGAGCATCTATAAAAATAAAATCCATGGATATACGGTTTTGTAATCCTGCTATATTTTCTCTTTTCATTTCCGGATTCTTTGTCTGGACAGGATGCCACGAACGGCAGGAACTCTATTCCTTTTCTCCGGAATTGCTATCCCGTGCCGATACTACCCGTGTGTATATGCAACCGGAAGAGGTAGAGCAGTTGGACAAATGGGGTGATTTCTATGTAAAGAAGGAGCCGCAGGATAGCCTGTTTATAAACATATACTATTTTTATCCCAATGGTATTTTACGCAGAAAAGGAAAGACCTATAACAATATACATGGCTTTCCGGTCGGTCTTCAGGTGGATTATAATGAAGAGGGAGAAATAGAGTCAATTATTGATCATGAGGAAGAATATCCGTATCCTTTGGAGGACATTCTGGGGATTATGAGAAAAGAGAATTTACCGCTCCATCAGCTAAGAAGAGGGAATGGGATGTATACTTATGACGGTTACTTCCGGTTTATCCGGTGGGATGGACAAACCGGAAAAGTTCTCATAGATATTTACCGTTTTACAGGCTATTATTAAAATAGAGAAGAAATGAGATATTCAATTTATATACTTGCAGTTTTCTTTATCCCTATGATGGCTTGTAAAGGAAAGAGCTATTATGAAATGGCAATGTATGAACGTTCTGCAGGACGTTTGGACATGGCTTTGATTTTTCTGGATCTGGCACTTGAAGAGGACAGGACGTGTGAAGCCTGTTGGTTGGAACGGGCCCGGATCAGGACAGAACTGGGGCAATTTGAAGAGGCGCTCGAGGATTATCTGAGCATTAGACAGAATACCCGCTATTCTGAGGGATATATTATTATCGATGATGAATGGGACCGGATGCTGGATTATGAACTGGCGCAGGTGTATCTGCGGTTAGGAGACATGGACCACGCATTTCTGTGCTATTCGATGAGCCGTCCCCGGGAAGAGCTTCCTCCGAAAGATCTATACTATATCCGGTATACACCCCTGAGTTATTCACCTGCTTTGACACCGGAAGATTTTTACTGGTATGGACAGTTCTTTGCGGTGAATAACTCTAATAAAGATAATTACTATGCTTATTATCATCTGGAACAGGCGGCACAGGCAGAATACAAAGATGCTTATGACCTGTTTATGGAATATGCCGGTAGGTTGGGACGTCCGCAGGAACTATTGATTGAGGTGGCAACAGAGCCTGTGGAGATCTGTTTTACGGATGGTTCGGTCCTGCTTCCGGATGCCTGGTTAGACCATAACTCTCTCCCGGAAGAGTATGAACTGGTCAGCGTGGAAGAAAAAAGGCTTCCGTTTGATTACATTTTCTTTGAAAAATGGGATTACTGTTATCCCCATATCATGCATTTGCTGGTGAAGCAATATGGAACGGAATTTGTAACCCGGGAAAACTATCCGGTTACTACAGATTGGGTTGAAGTGGCTCAGCATGGAAAAAAGATAGGGTTTAATCTGGCTAAAAACTTACACAGGCTCCGGAAAGGAGCAACAGATATAAAGGTACTGGTATTTCGTTTCCGGATTGACGGAAAGGAGAAAAACTTTCTGCTGGGCCTGGAACCGGTTCCTTATACTGATGAGGATCCCTGGTGGTGGAAATGGTGAATTAATACAGGAGAGACAGCAAGAAAGGGAGATAATCTTTCAACCTTACACGCAGGATTTTAAGTGCCTGTTGAATCCGGTAATCTACGGTTTTGGGAGATACTTCAAGCAATAGGGCAATCTCTTTATATGTTTTACCTTCAATACGGTTCAGCACAAAAACATCCCGGTAATTATCCGGCAACTCCTGTAATGCTTCTTCTATTTTCCGGGTCAACTCTTCTACAATATAAAAATCAGGATCTTCATACAAACGTTCCTGCTGCATGGATAAAGACTGATGAACCCGCTCTTTGAGATAATTCCGGTTGATCAGATTGATGCATTTGTTTTTTACTGCTTTGAAAAGATACTGGATCAGGGTGGTTTGTATTACAATGGTCTCACGGCTTTCCCATAACCAGACCATAATATCCTGCACAATCTCTTCTGCGTCTTCCGGATCGACAAATTGAGCAGCATACCCACACAGAACAGAATAATGCCTCAGAAAAAAAGAGTCAAATGCTTTCTTATCTCCCTGTTGAATCAATTCAAATACATTTATTCCTGTCTGAAAACCATCCATTTCGTAACACTTCACTCCACAAAAGTAAAAAAAATAAAAAATAAACACTCTTTTATTTAGGAACTTTCATTTCAGGTTTGCCATATAAGAAAGAGGCACCCGATGGATGAAATGGAAAACAAAATAGATGAAACGTGGTTGATTCGTTATATACGGAACAAATTAACCACCCCGGAACGGGAACAGGTAGAAACCTGGATCAATTCTTCGGAAGAAAATCAGAAAACCGTACGGGATCTGTTTTATTTCTCAGTTGCCAACTCTACTGTATCCTGTATTAAAAAAACATCTCCGGAGAAAGCATTAAAAAAAGTAAGTAAACGTATCCGGAAAAATGCGAAGGCAAAATTCTTTTTATATTGCCAGCGTGTTGCAGCCATCCTGTTTCTCCCTCTGCTAATGTTCACCGGCTATCAGGTGATAGAATCCTATCAGACAGAAGAACCACATTTTTATCTGGAGGCACGCATGACTCCCGGTATGATTGGTTCTCTGGTTCTTCCGGATGGAACAAAGGTCTGGCTTAACTCTTCTACTTACCTGAAATACCCCAACTCTTTTGAAGGAGATCTCCGGGAAATCACAGTGGACGGAGAAGCCTATTTTCAGGTGGCGCATGATGAAACAAAACCTTTCCTGGTGCATACCCCGCATTCTTCTATACGGGTATTGGGCACAGAATTTAATGTGGACGCTTATAGCAACAAAGAATTTGTAATAACTACATTGGTTGAAGGAGCTGTTGAGTTCTCTTTTCCGGACATTAACAACCGGAGACAAACCTTGCGGATGGAACCCAATGAACAGATCTATTATGATAAACAGAAGCAGCAAGCCTATAAACAGGAAACCTATGTAGCGAAAGACATCGCATGGATTCACGGTGAGATCGTACTCAAAGATACCCCCTTATCAGAAGTGCTCTGGATAATGGAAAAGCGATTCAATGTAGAATTCAAAATAAAAAATGCGTCTCATTTTAATTATTCATTTACCGGTATTTTTACCAATCAGCATATAGAACGCGTTCTGGAATATTTTAAACGCTCCTCACATATACAGTACAGGATTGACCATCACCATGAAGAGGATGGCGGAACTGTACGCACACTTGTTGAACTTTACTAATCTAAGTACAAACCTAAAATTTATCTTTTATGAAAACCAGAGATCCATAAAACAAAAAACACACGAATAGATATTGGCGTATCTATTCGTGTGAAAATTACTTGTTTGGCGACAAGCATCTATTTTTTTTTAATCACTTAAAAGCATTACAAATCTATGGGAAAAAAGAATAGTTTCAAAACGAAAACACTACTACGTATGAAATTAACGGCGCTTTTACTTATAGCCGGCATTACTATTATGCATGCGGCTGATACGTATAGCCAGACAACCTCCTTGTCTGTCAGGGCCAACAACCAAACAGTTGAGTCTGTTCTGGAACAGATTGAAGAACAATCTGAATTCAGTTTCTTCTACAACAACCGTCATGTCAATACCCGCCGGCAGGTATCCATTGATGCGGCAGAAGAAAATGTATTTACCATTCTGGAAAAACTTTTTGATGGAACAAATATCCAGTATGAGGTGCTGGATAAAAACATTATCCTTTCAGCCCGGAATGAAAAGAGAAACATCCCTTCCGGTCCGGCCCTGACGGCTTTACAACAAAGTAGAAAAGTGGTAAACGGAGTCGTGCTGGATGAGTATGGAGAACCTATTATCGGTGCAAATGTTACGGAAATAGGGACTGTAAATGGTACCATTACGGACGTAGACGGCAAATTTACTCTCACCGTTAGTTCGGGAGCCACTTTGAACATCTCTTATCTGGGATATACGCCTCAGAAAGTAGAGATTGGTTCCAATTCCCATTATA
This sequence comes from Tannerellaceae bacterium, assembly GCA_021201565.1. Lineage (GTDB taxonomy): Bacteria > Bacteroidota > Bacteroidia > Bacteroidales > Tannerellaceae > UBA4116. The sequence continues at coordinate 4,950 of JAJQES010000226.1, read as the reverse complement.
CTGTCCACCTGGCGGAAGATGTACAGGTGATTTCCGATGTAGTCGTTACTGCATTGGGATTAAAACGCGAAGAGAAAGCGTTGGGATACTCTGTTCAGAAAATAGATGGAGATGCGGTGACCACAGTAAAAGGGGTAGATATGGCGACTTCACTGACCGGAAAAATCGCCGGGCTTACCGTTCTGAATAATCCGAATTTCTATTCTTCGCCTACTATCCTGTTACGTGGGGAATCGCCGCTGGTTGTTATAGATGGCGTACCCTTTGAAAACACTTCGTTAGGAGATATTTCATCCGGCGATATAGAATCCATCAGTGTGTTGAAAGGTGCGACTGCGTCTGCTCTGTATGGTTCCAAAGGAGACGCCGGAGCCATTATGATCACTACCAAAAGAGGAACTAAAGAAGGGTTACGGGTGAGTGCGAACAGTAACACCATGTTCAATCTGGGATATCTGGCTATGCCGGAAGCACAGACCTCTTACAGTACCGGGTCCGGTGGTGAATATAAAAAAGGGGATGAATATGTATGGGGAGATAAAATGGACATCGGCATTATGGCTGAACAATACAATCCTTATACCTATGAATGGGAGATGATGCCATTGGTATCAAAAGGAAAAAATAATTATAAAAACTTCCTGCAGAATGCGTTCGTAACCAACAACAACGTCAATGTAGCCTATAAAGGAAAAGACGGAAGTGTGCGCAGTTCCCTTACTCATATTTATAACAAAGGCCAGTATCCGAATAACAAAAACAATAAAATCAATTTCTCGGTAGCCGGAGATATGAAATTAGGAAAGTTCTCCCTGGATGCGTCCATAAACTTTAAAACGGACTTTTCTCCCCAGACGTTGGGTACCGGTTATGGATATTCAAGCTACGTATATAATATGGTGGTTTGGACCGGAACAGATTTTGACATCCGTGAATTCAAAAACTACTGGAAAGAAGGCCGGGAGAATGTAGAACAGAACTGGCATTTTCCCCAGGACTACAACAACCCCTATTTCATTGCAAATGAAGTGCGGAACTCACGGTATAATAATCTGACAAATGCACAGTTTAATGTGAATTATGAAGTTACGGATTGGCTGAAAGCTACCCTGCGCTTAGGTTCGGACATCAAAAACCAACGGATAGAAGTAAAGGAGGCGATGAGTACCCGTGGAGAATTTTATGGTTATTACCGCATAACCAACCAGAAAGAGATCAGTACTATCGGGGACTTCCTGTTGCTGGCTGATAAGCAATTGGGTGACTTCCGGATTGGAGGTTTACTGGGTACAGGCATCTCTTTTGAAGAATACAATTATCAAACAGCGAATACCAGTGGCGGACTATTAATCCCCGGATTTTACTCTTTAAAATCATCTAAGAATTCCCCGTCCTCTTCCAGTAATGTACAAAAGAAACAGATCAACAGTATGTATGGGAAAGTGGATCTTGCCTGGCGTAACGGAATCTACCTGGAAGTAACCGGACGTAATGACTGGAGTTCTACGCTGGATGAATCTGAACGCTCTTTCTTCTATCCGTCTGTTTCCGGCAGTGTAATTGTTAGTGAATTCCTGCCGCTGCCTGAATGGCTTAGCTTCTGGAAAGTACGGGGTTCCTGGACAATGGCTAAGAAACCGGCAGGTATCTATGCGATCAATAAGGTCTATACGATGACTGTCAATGCACTGGATGAATTAACCTCATTGAGTTACCCGCGAACTATCCGGGACATCACCCTGCAACCTTCTAAAACACGTTCACTGGAGTTTGGTACCAATATCAATTTCTTCCAGAACCGTTTACGGACTGATTTTACCTACTATACGAAGCTTTATTATGACCGGCAGATTTCAGCCGAGATCAGTGCAGCCTCCGGTTTTAACTATTCTTTGTTAAATACAAATGAAGAACATATTAAAAAGGGAGTGGAGATTACTTTGTCCGGTGACATTATCAAAACGAGAGAGTGGGATTGGACGGCAACATTCAACTGGTCAAGAGACCGCCTGTTGTATCATAAAATAGATCCTATCTATTCGGAAGATAAACCCTGGATCAAAAAAGGTGAACGGGTGGATGCGTTTACAGCTTATGACTGGCAAAGGGATTCGCGTGGAAATATTGTGCATGTAAACGGAATGCCGCAATTAATGGACTACTCTTCACGGGTTGGATTCAGCCGTGCTGACTGGGTATGGGGTTTTGCCCATAATGTACGTTATAAAGATTTTACACTGGCCGTTTCCTTTGACGGACGTGTGGGCGGAAAAGGGTATAACCGGACTGAGCAGGCCCTCTGGAATGCGGGTACACACAAAGACAGTGATAATCGGTGGAGATATGACCAGGTCGTAAATAAGTTGAATAACTATATAGGACCCGGTGTTAAAGTGGTAGAGGGTAGTGTGAAGTATAATTCCTATGGAGAGATCATAGAAGATACACGGGTTTTCGCAGCCAATGATGTGCCGGTTTCCTATGAATCCTATACTAAAACCTATCAACCCTGGAATGGTAGTATACGAACACAAAATATACAGGATCTTACTTTTATTAAGCTGCGCGAACTGTCTGTAGGCTATACCCTGCCTAAATCTATCTCTGAAAAGATAAAGATGCATAATCTGCATGTGTCATTTGTTGGACAAAACTTATGGATGTGGTCGAAAGAATTCAAATACTCCGATCCGGATGCTGTATATGACGGATATGCGGAGACGCTTAATTCTCCTTCTATTCGCTATGTTGGATTTAATGTAAAATTTGAACTCTAAAAAATAACGATATGAAAATTTCTAATCTGATTATACTATTAATAGTTGCGATCCTGCTGGGCGGATGTGACAAATTTGATGATATCAATACAAACCCGGATACGCCTACTACCGGGACTGCCTCCCTTTTAGCTACCGGACTGATCAGGAGTGTCGTCTGGAAAGGTACCTATAAAGACTTTGTATATGATATGCTGATCGATAAGCATATCGCCTGGTATGAAGGGAATATGAATGAGCAATACAACCGGTTCGGTAAAAAAGAGTTTACAAACCTACCTACACTTGTGGATTGTCAGGATCTGATCAATGTAGCTTCCGGGAGTGAAAAAGACGGATATACTGGTCTGGCACTTTTTGTGAAAGCCCATATCCTCTACTATACTTCGCTGGATCTGGGAGATATTCCCTGCTCCGAAGCGGGTCGCGGGGAAGAAGGAATCCTGAAACCTAAATATGATACCCAGAAAGAGGTGATGCTTACCGTACTGGACTATCTGGATGAGGCGTATAACTGTTTTACCCGGGCAAACGATATCAGTGCCGGACAAGTAATAGAAGGAGACCCCATCCTGAATGGTAGCCGCGATAAATGGAAAAAAGCAGTCACTGCTTTCCAGTTGAAAGTCCTGATCAATCTGTCTAAAAAGGCTGATGACCCAGATCTGAAACTGGCTACCCGTTTTGCGGATGCTGTAAACAATAAATCCCTGATGACTTCTAACAGCGATAATCTCCAGGTGGTGTTTTCCGACAAATCCGGTATGACTTATCCGTTGAATATCGGTGCGTCTAACCAGGCTAAATATGCGATGATGTCTTCTTTCCTGTTTGACATGTTGAAAAAGTATGATGATTACCGTATCTTTTACTATGCGGAACCTGCTCTTTCTAAAATAGCCGCAGGAGTAGCGGAAGATGATTACGAAGCCTATCAGGGGGTAGACCCTTCGGCCCCGTTTGATGATATTCTCGAAACGCAGGGACGTGGGGATTGTAGTATCCTGAACGAACGGTATACTGAGTTAGATTTCAAACAGGGGGAACCATTGATCCGTCTGGGATATGGAGAACAACAGATGATTCTTGCGGAGGCCTGTCTGCGGAACTGGATTGGAGGAGATGCGGAAGACTATTACAAAAAGGGTATTGAAGCCAATCTGAATTTTGTAAAAGATGTAACTCCGGATAATTATACCCACAACCGTACGATGACTTCCGGATACATCGCCGGTTATCTGGCTAATCCGGCAATTGGTTTCAGTGGTAATTTTGAAGAGGATCTGGAACGGATTATGGAGCAAAAATATATGGCTTCCTTCTTCCAGTATCCGTATGAATGTTATTATGATTACAGAAGAACCGGTTATCCGGTACTTCCCATAAATCCGAATACGAATCAGAATACAATTTCTGACCGGATACCGGTACGCTATATGTATCATGACAGTGAATATTCCTACAACCGGGAGAATCTGGAAGAAGCATTGAAAAGACAGTTCAACGGCAATGATGAAGTGAATGAACTGATGTGGATCCTAAAGTAAAAGAGTCCTTATAGATAAATAGCCGGCGCGGATCTTAGGATTCCGCGCCGGCATAATACGATTTTCGGATATATGATTATCTTATAACATTCCTGATAGCTATGTGATCCCCTGGTAATCTCTAATTGACAAATATAGATTGTACAACTATTCGTTCTATTAAAGTTTGTGCAATCCGTGCCTCAGTTACTTTCGGAAAAGTAAATTTATAAAGAGTACTAAAATGAGTACCGGTAAATGAGAACGGAGATATCGTAAGGCATTATTTATATGATGTTCAACTGTTTTTTCTGTAATGTTCAACTGTTGGGCAATTTGTTTATAAGTCAAATGCTCAGTCCGGCTGAGTAGAAATATCTCTTTTTGACGTGGGGTAAGCCGGTCAATTAATTTCATAATATATTCGCTTAATAATTTTGCGTCAATTTCTTCCTCTAAATTATTATAAATGGATAATCCGTTTATAATCGTATAGTTTAAAAATGTTTCATTCAAACTGTCTCTTTTCTTATTAAATATGATATTTCTTGTTATGATGAATAGAAAACCGCGGATAGATTCTGTAAGATAGATGTTTTTATGGGATTCCCATATTTTTATGAAGACTTCCTGTACAACGTCTTCTG
>JAJQES010000393.1 GCA_021201565.1 Tannerellaceae bacterium | reverse complement strand
TACCGGATGTCCGGACTCTCCGATAAATGGAATTATCTGCCCCCGGGACAAAAAACCATCCAATTCTTTGATTTGCCTGCCGGAAACTATATCCTGGAGGTCAGGGCTTCTAATAATGATGGGCTGTGGGGTGACGAAGTGTCCGCATTATATTTCCAGATAAAACCGTCCCCTTTGCTTTCGGTCTGGGCCTACATGGTCTATACCTTATTATTATTAAGCATCGTCTATTTTATCTGGCGGTATGTCACAAATAAGAAAATATTCAGGCACCAGCTCGAAATGGAACAACAGAAGGAGCAGAATATGAAAAAGCTCACCCAGGCCCGGATCAACTTTTTTACCAATATTTCGCACGACCTGAAAACACCTCTCAGTTTAGTCATTGACCCGTTAAAACAACTGAAAGAATACCTGCCCGATGACCAGTCGTCACATGCGGTTACCTATGTAGATCTTATCGAGAAAAACATAAACCGTATTCAACGGATGATCAGCCAACTACTCCAGTTCCGGGAAATAGAAAGCCAGAAAATAACCTTTAACCTGCAATCCGGTGACCTGATTCAATACATCCGGGATATTTTTTCTTTATTTGAACTATATGCCAATAAAAAAGGCATCGAAACAGACATCCGGTCCGGCATGGAAAATCTTTATACCCGGTTCGACCACGATGCGATAGAGAAAATCATTACTAATTTATTTTCCAACGCCATAAAATATACATCCGAAAATGGCTTTTTGGGAGTGAAAATCTGTAAGATCACACAAACCGAACGGGAAGAGTACGCATTGCCGGAAAAACCGGATAGCGAATATATTTCGGTTGCTATCACCAATACCGGAGCAGAAATCCCCGATGATAAAAAAGAAGAAATATTTGAGTCCTTCAGGCGGTTAACATCCGGCAGGCCCGCATTTGAAGAAAGTACCGGATTGGGATTATCCATTGTCAAAGAACTGGTGAACAGCCTGGAGGGGAAAGTCACTTTACATTCCGGCGATTCAAAAGTTACCTTTACAGTCATTCTGCCCTTTCCCCTGCAGGCAGAGGAAGTAAATACCCATGTATCCTACGAATATACAATCTCTGAAATAGACAACATTGTCGCAGAGTCTGAAGAGGAAATGAAGTGGCAGGATAAACGGAGCCGCAAAACCTACAGCATCGTATTGATTGAAGACGATCCCGCTCTGAGAACCTATATGGAACAGAGGCTATCGGAATATTATAATGTCTACTCTGCCACCAATGGCAGCGAAGGAATTGCTAAAACAAAAAAAATATTCCCTCAGATCGTAATTACCGATTTAATGATGCCCGAAGCAGACGGATTCGATGTGTGTCATACCCTCCGTTCAGACCTTCAGACCAGCCACATACCTATCGTTGTACTATCAGCGCTGGGACAACATACCGAAAACAAAATAAAAGCGCTGGAAAGCGGTGCCAACGTATTTATAGATAAACCCTTTGACATGGACTACCTGCTCAAACAGGTGAATAATCTGATAAAAACACAAAATGAACTAAAAGAACGGTATAGTAAAAAGTATATAGCCGAACCTTCCAAGATCACCATCTCCTCTATGGATGAAGAGTTGCTCAAAAGAGCTATGGAGCAGATCGAAAAAAACATCAGCAACTCTGACTACAATGTCGAAGCCTTTGTCTCCGATATGGGAATCGGACGTACTCTTTTATACCAGAAAATAAATGATATCGTCGGGATGTCCATCAAAGAGTTTATCATGGACATCCGGCTCAAACGTAGTGCGCAATTATTAAAAGAATCCGATCTGACTATCTCCGAAATTGCAAATCTGACCGGATTCATAAATCCCAAATATTTCAGCATCTGTTTCAAAAAACACTTTGAACTATCCCCCTCCGAATTTAAAAAGAAAGGGTAACCTGTTTTTTACCGGGCCTGTTTTATGAATTTGGAGTACTTGGACAAAGCGGAATGAAAGGATGGGATCTTTTCTTATTTCTGGTTTAGTAATACTTCTATTGCCTGGATAAACTTTTCGGCAGGCTCCAGCATAGTGGTGACATCCTCTTCTGTTATGATATTCCAATCATCATAATCACCGGTTTGACGGAGTAAAAACAACTTACTGTATGTCCTTCCAAATTCTTGAGGGAGAATATTGGTTTTTATGTAGTTGAGTGAAAAAAGAATAGCTACACCTTTATGGGATTGTGCTGTATGGCCGTTCTTTATCAATAATGCACTTACTGCATTGTAACAAGCGTAGTAAAGCCTGTTAGAGGCAGTATTCCAATATCCCATTTCAATAGTACCTTTGGCTTCTATCAAGGCTTGTTTTGATTTCTCTAAACGGGTGCTTACAATTGCGTTCCGTTCTTCTGCAGATAATGTCATACGATCTCTATTCCTTCGGTTTGTACATTTTTACGAAATAAAGAGGGCTTATTAATTTCCCATTCCTGAGTAGTATAGAGTAAAGGGTTAATCATTTCATTAAACTCCCAGCCTAATTCGACAAAAGGATATACATACGTATCAAAGTCTGTTGGCTCTCTTTTGGGTTTATCTAAGATAATAAGTAAATCCCAGTCAGACTCTTCATTTGCTTCATTTCTTGCCTGGGAACCGAATAATATTAGTCGATCATTCGGTAAAACTTTTCGTTTTATCTGACGGATATTTTCCAATATCGTAGTCCTGTCATACATACTTCTCTGTTTTTATATATAACAAATATAATCAAATTCTTATTTATAACAATACGACTTTGATTATCTCTGAAATGTCCGCAAAGAGGTATAAAATTGTACACCCCTGTTCCTTAGAGGAATGGGGGCGGTCTTTTTTAACACCTTGCGTACAAAATCGAACCATTTCCGGATAAACGAATACCCACCTGTGTCCCCATTTTACTCACTTTTGTGGTGAACGATAATGTAGGAACAAATAAAACAACCATGAAAAGTATGATCCGAAAACCAATCCGGTCACCATCCCGGCCGTAAAATGAAAAAGCAAATGAACATCCAGTTTTTAGTTTAAATCTTAAATTATAAAAAATGAAAATACACAAAAAGTTAAAAAATTTTCTGACGGTTGTTGCCTTATTTCTTATA
>JAJQES010000455.1 GCA_021201565.1 Tannerellaceae bacterium | reverse complement strand
CTGAAAAGTGCTAAGAAGTTTCTTATCATTTTATTTTATTTTTTTATTCCGCCTTAATACTCTTCACCGGATTCTCATTCGCTACCATCCAGGAACGAAGAGTGACAAGGATGAGAATAATGGCCAGTACAATCAAACCACACATCAGAAACAAAGAAAAAGTTAACGGTATCTTCACTGCAAAATCCTCCAGCCATTTACCGCCCATCCAACGGGCCATTCCTATACCACAGATAATAGCAGGAATAGCCAGATAAGAAATATCTTTATTCAATAGAAGCAAGATGTCTTCTGCTGTTGCTCCATTCACTTTACGGATAGCTATTTCTTTACTACGACGGATGATCTCATCACTGATATATCCCACCAAACCCATAGCTGTAATCAACATAACAATTATAAAAGCTGCGACAATAGAATCCCGGAACTGGCGGGTAGATCTATATTGGTTATGCAGATTGTTTTCCAGTACTGTGAACTCCCGGATCTGGTCCGGAAACATTTCTGCCAGTTTCTCATTCAGTTGTGTCAGTTTTCCGGATTCAAATCCGGCGATACGTAAGGTCATATACCCCCAGACATACTTTGCACCTACAGCCAGAATAGGTGCCTGTTCAGTATATAAAGAGGTTATAGGGAAATCTTTTAATACGCCTACAATAGTCCCATAGGGATGAGTCGGGGTTTGCAAAACAACTTTCCCAACCGGATCTTCTGTCCATCCCATCATTTTCACAAACGTTTCATTCACAATTATCTGTCCGGGTGCAGTATAGTTTGCTCCTGCCACAAACTCCATTTGCATCGTAGGAATATAATTGAAATCATAGCGTACCCAACGTGCTGTAAATAATGTATTTCCATCCTCATCTGATATAGGCATCCCTCCATACCCACTGGTCAAATGCGAAGAGTGGGTAGCTGCTTCCGTTACATAAGGAATCCGCCGGAATTCCTGTAAACAGGTTTCCATACGAGCAGTCCATTCTTCATCATTATCTGCCTGAATGTTCAAAGAAGTATACAGGATTCCATCCGAATCATATCCCAACTCTTTATTCATTATCATCCTATACTGCAATAGAACAATCGTTAGCAGAACCAGAATAAAAGAGACTCCGGAAAACTGGATAAACAGAAGTACCCTTTTCCAGTATCTTTTATTAACAGTTACAGCCCGGAATACCTGAGTTACCGGAATAGATGATAACAAACGGGCCGGAGCATAGCCGGACAGCAAGAAAATAAGCCCTATAATAACAAGGGGAATCCATAAATTAGCACTGGAAAACAAACCCGTAAAAGAGGTATTTGTTATGTCTTCTATAAATCCCCGGAAAGCGAGTAATAATAAGAGAACAAACAACAGGGAGATAGAAATGAGGATACCGGTTTCATATAAAAACATCCTGAAAATATTGCCGGATGAGGCTCCGTTACACTTATGTATACCTACTGATTTTGCCCGGTTACTCAAGGAGGAGATAGAGTTCAGGATATAGTTCATAGAAGCGATAATTAGAATTGCCAAAGCCAGTAAAGAGAGGATAAGACACATACGCTTTACACTATCATCTCCGGAGTGGATTTTATTTACCGGAAACAAATAATAATCTGCACTTACTCCCCTTGCTCTTAGAGCATCTTCATCACGATGTTGTCTGATAACAGAAGCCATTTTTTCTGTCACTGTTTCCGGGTCCGCATGATCGACTATTCTGACATAGCCTTTAAAACTATCCTGGCTCACCCAACTATCCGGTGTTGTCCGGGGAAGAAATGCCCCTACCATATCAAACCGTAAATGACTGTTTTCCGGAATATCTTCAAATATCCCCTGAATTGTATAGTGTTGGTTGTTTTCGTCAGTCAGTACCTTACCAATGGGGTCTTCCCCTGCAAACATATCCTTCGCCATAGTTTGGGAAATAAATGCATTTAAATTCACACCTAATAACCGGTCATCCCCCTGTAATACTTGTATACCCATCGTTTTAAAAAAGAGAGAATCCGCATACAAAGTAACCGGTGAAAATCGTTTTTCCCCATATTTAAATACTTTCTCCCAGGGACGAGTTGTAACAGTTGCATATTTCACTTCCGGAATTTCATTATTGAAAGCTCCCGGCATGGGAGCATGTACAATATCCATCGGCTCCCAGGCATCCCCACCAATGGTGTAAAGACACCGGATTACAAACAGCCGGTCATTTTCCGTGTAGAACCGGTCAAAATTCATCTCAAAAGCCACACGGGCGAACAAAACAATACCGACCAACAATCCCAACGATAAGGAGGTGATTTTGATAAAACTACTTCCTTTTGTCTTAGTTAGATACCGAAAGGTATAAAATAACTGTTTCATAATATTGTAGAATAAATGGGAGGCCAAAAGGTTAAACAAACTCTGCTACAGAAGAAACAATACTTCCATCAAACAGACTCACTACCCGGTGGGCAAACCCGGCATCGTGTTTAGAGTGAGTTACCATGATAATAGTGGTACCCTCCTTATTCAGTTCAGTCAACAGTTCCATCACCTCCAACCCATTCTTACTATCCAGGTTACCGGTCGGCTCATCCGCAAGGATCAGTTTCGGGTTAGATACAACCGCACGGGCAATCGCCACACGCTGTTGCTGCCCTCCGGATAACTGCTGTGGGAAATGGGAAGCACGGTGGCTGATATTCATCCGCTTCAGGATATCATTCACCATCCCTTTCCGGTCTGAAGCTTTTATTTTCAGATAGGTTAACGGCAATTCCACATTCTCAAAGACATTCAACTCATCAATCAGGTTAAAGCTCTGGAAAACGAACCCGATATTTCCTTTCCGTACCTGGGTACGTTCTTTTTCTTTCAGATGACCCACTTCATTTCCCAACAGATAATAATTTCCGTTAGAAGGATTATCTAATAATCCCAGAATATTCAATAAAGTTGATTTCCCGCATCCCGAAGGACCCATAATAGCAACAAACTCACCCTCTTTTATCTCCATGGATATATTGTTCAATGCGATTGTCTCTACTTCCTCTGTACGAAAAAACTTACTTAATCCCTCAATTTTAATCATGACTTTTACTATTAATATTGTTATTTATTTCAATCTATATCCTCTA
>JAJQES010000258.1 GCA_021201565.1 Tannerellaceae bacterium | reverse complement strand
CCCCCAAGGGGAGGAGTTGAGATGCTTTAATCACTCCTCCCCTTGGGGGAGGTTCGGAGGGGCTTCTCTTTTAATAATTAATAATATGATAAAAAAAACAATCCGGGCTGTTCTTCTGACAGGATTAGCCCTTATAGCCCTTCCATTAACCGCCCGTACAGCAGATACTACTTTTGTTGCTACCGGCAATCCATTCATTAACTATAAATACACGGCCGATCCTGCTGCTATGGTATATGACGGCAAAGTGTATCTCTATGCCGGGCACGATGAGTGCCCGCCCAACCGCCAGCATTACCATCTGAATGAATGGTTAGTATTTTCCTCTGAGGACCTGAAAACCTGGACCGAGCATCCGGTCCCGTTGCGGGCCGGTGATTTTGAGTGGGCCAGCGGAGAGGCCTGGGCCAGCCAGGTAATTGAGCGGGACGGAAAGTTTTACTGGTATGTAACCGTAGAACATAAAAACCGTGGTAAAGCCATTGGAGTGGCTGTCGCCGGTTCACCTCTCGGACCCTTTACAGATGCATTGGGTGAAGCCCTGGTCACGAATGAAATGACCGGCCAGACGCCTAAAATGATGTGGGATGATATTGACCCGACTGTCTTTATTGATGACGACGGACAAGCCTGGTTATTTTGGGGAAATGTACAATGTTATTATGCAAAACTAAAAGAGAATATGATTGAATTAGATAGTGAAATCTACCTGTTGGATCTGCCTTCTTTTACCGAAGCTCCCTGGATTCATAAACGGGACGACTGGTATTACCTTTCGTATGCGACCGGATTTCCGGAAAAGATTAGTTATTCTATGAGTAAAAGCATTGAAGGCCCCTGGGAGCACAAAGGGATTCTGAATGAACTGGCCGGAAATAGTAACACCAACCACCAGGCCATTATTGAGTTTAAAGGCGAGTGGTATTTCATCTATCACAACGGAGGGATCAATCCGCATGGAGGCAGTTTCCGCCGTTCAGTATGTATAGACCGCCTCTATTACAATGAAGACGGAACCATGCAACGGGTACAGATGACCAGTGAGGGGATTTTCTGATCTTAATAATAGATAATAAAAAATATGTTATAAAGCAGAAAAGGACATTTGTCCACCTCACGGGGAAAAATGTCCACCTTCCCGGAGGTGGATCTTCGCATATTTGTAATAAACAAACCCGGTAACACAACCACAAATGAGATAAAAACCATAAAGTATTAATAACCACAAAATTAAATGAGTATGAGTACATGAATATGAATGACACTACTAATGGGCAGACTCCGGGCAGAGTCTGAATTTCTTTCGATTAAATCGTGATTTTTATAACAATTAAAAAGATACTACATTATGAAAACTAAAAAATGGCTTTTATTCCTGTTGATAAGTTCACTTATTATATGTTTTAGTTTTTGCTCAGATAAGTTGAGTGATATAGAAACAAATAATAAAGAAATTATTGAAAACGTAGATCCTGCAATAATAACTCGTGCAACAGGAAAAGCAACGTTATTGACCCCAAAAAGATTCTTTAGTCAAACAACAAGAACGACTTTAACTGATGGTAGAATTCTGTATCCTTTATCCAATGGTAAAAGTTCTTTCATGTACATGGGGTTTAAGGATGAAGTAGATTTAAATACAGGGGTTAAATTGACAAATCCTGGAGCTAAGTATTATTTGATTGTTCGTGATATTTCTATTTATCATGTAGATTATGGTGTTGGTAATACATCATTTATAAAGTTTGCAAATGATTTTCGTAATTCCTATACAGGAGATAGTTGGGGAACTGTTTCGTCAGGTCCAGTTGCTACTTCTGGTAATCTTGTATGCTATGAAATCTATACACCTCTTCCTACGATAATCGCTCCTTATGCTTACATAAAAGGTGAGTTTTTGGCAAGTTCCGAAAGTTACACAGGAACATCCGTAGGAGGAGTAGCGTATGTGGTATATTTTGATGGTGGAGTAACTGTCGGAAGTACAGCGTTTTGGGATGCAATTAAAGCATTATAATTGTCGATAAAATATAAATATAATTTAAATAGAGTATTATGAAAACTAAAAAATGGCTTTTGTCCCTGTGGACAATCTGTGCTGTTCTTTGTTTTGCTTCCTGTGTGGATGAAAATAAATGGGACGATCCGGCAGGGAATCAAAAGAATCCGGCACCCGAAGTGCCCGAACCCCCGGCAGATACCTCTGCCAAACTTTTAGCAAGATATACTTTTGAGGGTGATCTGATAAATGAAATAGATAATTCCCAACGAGGACAAGCATTAGTTAGAGGAAGTAATGCGCTTCCGGTTTTTGAATCAGAAACAGAAAGAGGAGGTACTGTAATCCATCAGTATTTTGGTGCAGTAGAAAATGAAAGTTATATCCAATTTCCCAATCCGCTGAAAGGTGAGGAGGATTTATATGGAGCCTCTGTTTCTCTATGGATCAATCGTACAGATGGAAATGTCTGGGATGCGATATGGGCCTTTCTGGATGAAGATAATTCGGACGGTGTGGAAGGTCGTTTTTATCTGACACCGAATGCCTATTTGGGTTTTAATGGAACAGGAGGTTATTTTGATTGTAACTGGCCTGAAAATGTGACAGATGCTATTCCGGTAGGGGAATGGACCATGGTTACTGTGACTATTGATCATAATGGATTTGTGATCTATGTAAATGGGAAATGGATGTATGATATCCACTCTCAACTTAGTTGGGGGTCTGATATGGGAGCTGCGACAGAGTTTTCTTATAGTTATGTGATGAATTTATTGGCATCTGCAGCTGACTTTTATTTGGGATATGGTTCCTGGTGGGGATCTGCCGACCTGTTAATTGACGATCTTCTTATCTATAAAAATGTATTGACTGCTGCAGAGGTAAGTGCTTTATATGATTCTTATAGTGGATTAGTGGCTTATTACACTTTTGAAAGTAATCTGACGAATATTGTAAATGAGTCACAAGTGGGAGAATTAGGTGGAAATCAACCTTATTATACAGCAGAAGATGAAAATTGGAAGAGTACGTATTTATATATGCATTTTGGTGCTGCAGGTGGAGAAAGTTATGTAAAGTTCTTAAATCCATTAAAAGGATTGGACATAAATGGTGCAACTGTTTCAGTCTGGATAAATCGTTTAGATGCAAATGTGTGGGATGGTATCTGGTCATTTTTGGACGAGGATGATTCAGACGGTATTTCGGGCCGTTTTTATTTGACGCCAAATGCCTATTTAGGATTTAATGGAACAGGTGGATGGTTTGACTGTAACTGGCCTGATAATGCGACAGATGCAATTCCTGTAGCGGAATGGGCTATGGTGACTGTTGCCGTGTCTGATGACGCATTTAAAATTTTGATAAATGGGGTTGAGAGATATAGTAATACATTCCAAAATTCATGGAATTCAAATGATGGTACTACCTCTCCCGCAGAATTTGATTACTCCCATATTATTAATTTGCTTACATCTGCGGATAACTTCTTTTTAGGATATGGCTCGTGGTGGGGTAGTCCTAATATTTTGGTTGATGACCTCATGATTTATAGCCGATATTTATCAAATAGTGAAATAAGGGAACTGTATAACGCAAATAAACCTGAGTAATATATCTAATACATTAGAATATGAAAGAAAAACAAAAATATAATACCGGTGAAAGACGAATGCTCTCCCGGATCTGGTTAGCATTTTCGCTGGCTATGATGTGTCAGTTTTTGGTCGCACAAAATAAAACGGTAACAGGGGTAGTGATGGAACCAAACGGTGATCCCGTGATCGGTGCCAATATTATAGAGAAAGGGACAACCAATGGGACTATTACCGATTTTGACGGAAACTTTACCCTGGGGAACCTTTCGGAAAACAGTGTGATCATTGTACGCTATATCGGATTCAATGAACAGGAGATTCCGGTAAGCGGACAGACTCATATCACCGTACGTCTGATGGAAGCTACGGAGCTGTTAGATGAAGTGGTAGTGGTGGGATACGGTACACAGAAAAAGGAAAGTGTGATCGGTGCGATTTCTCAATTGAGTTCTGCGGAATTGTTGAAAACCTCTTCGGTAAATATCTCGCAGGCGATTGCCGGTAAACTGCCGGGAGTCATCACATCACAGGGTTCCGGTGCGCCGGGTGCGGATGATGCTGCCATCTATATCCGTGGACGTGCAACATTTGCGGGGGATGCCCAACCGCTGATCATGGTGGACGGAGTGGAGCGTGAATTCTCCCAGATCTCTCCGGACGATATTGAAAGTATCTCTGTCCTGAAAGATGCTTCGGCAACTGCCGTATACGGGGTACGTGGGGCAAACGGAGTCATCCTCGTAACGACCAAACGCGGACGGGAAGAAAAACCACAGGTTAGCCTGACTGCCAGCTGGCAACTTCAAAGTCCAACCCGCCGGGATACCTATCTGGATTCCTATAATTCAGTCGTGTTGCTTGAAGAAGCCTTGCGGAATGATGGACTGGCTTCCCAATATTCGGAGTATGACATTGAGATGTTTCGCAAATCTTCGCTGGGACAACTCAGCAGGGCCGAATCACAACTCTACCCGAATGTGGACTGGTATGATGAGATATTGAACAAAACCGCACCGATTCAACGGTATACTGCCAATGTTCGCGGGGGTACCAGGCGGATGCGTTACTTTACTTCTCTGGAGTACTATGATCAACAGGGATTATATAAAAATGTAAGTAATTATCAGTATAATAAAAGTTCCAATACGCGTTTCCAGCGGTATAGTTTCCGTGCGAACTTAGATTTCCTGCTGACAAAGAAAATGACACTTGCTGTTAACTTTGCCACCCGTTTTGAAGAACGTTCCGGTCCGAACATTGCCAATGAAAATATATTGAGTGCTGATAAATTCAATGAATTATTCTATGAATTGAACCATACGCCCAGTTGGCTATTCCCGATCCAGTATGAAAACGGCCTGTATGGGGGAACGGCTCAATACCAGAATAACATTTATGCCCGTCTGGCTGAATCCGGCTTTTATGAGAAAAACAATACGGTAAATGAAACCAGTTTTATTTTAGACTATGACCTGGATGTGATTACCAAAGGGCTGAAAGCAAAAGCACAGGTTTCTTTTGACTACGAAACCTATTATAACCGGAAGATATTCCGGGATTTTGCGACTTATGAACTGATTGACCGTAACCATCCGGAAAATGAAGAGAGTTATACCCGGTATAATGAGGATGGGGAATATGCATATAGCCTGGGACAAAGCACAACCATGAAGCTCTATATGGAGTTTGCATTGAATTATGCCCGTACATTCGGAAAACATGATGTAACCGGTTTGTTATTGTATAACCAGAATGATTACCGCAACCAGGCGGCTCTGGCAGAACGGTATCAGGGGTTGGTGGGACGTGTTACCTACAACTATGATACCCGTTACTTTGCTGAAGTAAATGCCGGTTATAACGGGTCCGAAAACTTTGCGAAGGGCAACCGGTTTGGTTTTTTCCCCTCTTTCTCTGTGGGTTGGATGGCCAGCAATGAGAAGTTTATGGAAAAAACAGCCGGTTGGCTTTCCAACCTTAAATTCCGTGCATCGTACGGAGAAGTGGGAAATGATATCTATAAAATCGGCGGTGTAAAACAACGGTTCCTTTATCAGGAAATCTGGACCCAGTTAGCAAATGCCTATCAGTTTGGGAGTGCAAATGGGGTAACCGGTATTTACCAGTCTCTGTATCCGAATGTAGGCGTTACCTGGGAACGGGCTAAAAAATACAATGTGGCGATGGAAGCCATGTTATGGGATGGACTGTTAGGGGTGAACATAGATTTGTTTAAAGAAACCCGGAAAGATATTCTGACAACCTATCAGACCAAAGCCAACTGGTTGGGTATTGCACAAATTGCAGCCGGTAACCTGGGAGAAACTAAAAACAGTGGATATGAAATAGAAATAAAGCACCGGAACCGCATCGGACAGGTGGATTATTATGCCAACTTCGCTTTCTCGCATGCAAAGAATGAGATCCTGTATAAAGATGAAGCCCCGGGTAAACCCGGTTACCGGAAAGAAGAAGGACATCCGATTGGACAGTTTTATGGTCTGTTGGTGGATGGCTATGTCACTTCTGAGGATATTGCCGGTGGTAACCTGCCGGTTTCCTCCTTCGGGGATGTTCAGGTGGGTGACCTGAAATACCGGGATATGAATGGAGACGGATTTATTGATGAGCGGGATATTACGTTTATTGGTTACAGTGATGTACCGGAAAATACGTATAGCCTTTCAGTAGGTGCCGAATGGAAAGGAATTGCCCTGAGCCTGATGTTCCAGGGAGTGAATAAGGTATCCCGTTACTATGATGCCGAAGCCCAGTTCGCGTTTGTGGATGGAGGTAAAGTGAAGGAGCATCATCTGCAACGCTGGAATCCGGCTCAAAGTGACGCCTACAACCTGGCGAATGCCAAATATCCGTTACTCCACTATGATGATTACGGTAACCACAATCAGCAGAGAAACTCCTTTTTTGTGCAGGACGGTTCATTCCTGCGGTTGAAAAACGTGGAGATTTCTTACAATCTGCCCCGTAAATTAGTGAAAAACTGGTATATGAGTGATCTGCGTTTCTTTGTCAATGCGACCAACCTGATCACCTGGGATAAATTAGATGGACTGACTGACCCGGAAAGTGATGGTTCCAACCGGTATCCGATCATGAAGTCTGTAAATTTTGGTGTTAACATTAATTTCTAATTGCTGAAAGTTATGAAAAAGATCTATTTATATACACTTACAGTCCTTCTGATATTGGGTGGTTTGACATCCTGTGAAGATATGTTCGGTAGTTTCTTGGATAAGCAGCCGAGTAATGAATTGACCGAAGAGGATGTATTCGGAAGCTGGCGTAATATCCAGGCTTTCCAGTATGATATTTATAATTTCCTCTCTGTCGGAAAAAACTATATCCAGGTAAGCTGGCTCGACTCAGCGACCGATCTGGCAGAAGCCAGTTATGCCCGTGGAACCCGGACCAGTTTTAATATTGGAAATTACTATGCGGCCAGTGGATATAACGAACTTCAGGGTGTCTGGAACGAATACTATAAAGCGATCCGTAAATGTAACCTGTTTATTGAACGGGTACGGGATGTTCCTCTTGATTCGGACCAAACTGAAGGAAGCCGGGTAAATCTGGAAAACCGGCTGATTGCCGAATGCCGCTTTTTCCGGGCTTATTTTTACTGGGAGTTGTGTCTCCGGTATGGTGGAGTACCCCTTATTACGAAGTCATTAGAAGTAGAAGATGACTCGGTGATTTCGATTCCCCGGACAGACCTGAAAGAATGTTTTGCATTTATTCTGACAGAATTGGCAGAATGCCTTACTGATTTGCAGGATGATAATGATAAGTTCCAGGATACAGATTACGGACGTATTACCCAGGCTATCAATGAAGCATTACAAAGCCGTATCAAGTTATATCTGGCCAGCCCGCGGTATCAGAATCTGGGGTTGGTAACCTGGGCCGATGCGGCAGAAAGTGCAAAGAACTTTATTGAAAACTGGGGACATGCAAGTGATAAAGATAAAACCTATACGCTGTTTACCGGTGAAACCGAAACCGGTAAAAATTATTCGACAGCGATTACCCGTCGTGCGGTAGACGGCAATCCGGAAGTGATTTTCTGGCGCAATGGAGGTACGGAAGGGTGGTGGCCGGAAGAATCGCCGGTTGGTTTCGGAGGATATGGTGGTTTGACCCCATCCCAGAATCTGGTGGATATGTATGACATGCTGGATGGTTCTTCTCCCTTTGCTGAATATGATGAAACCGGTGCTCCGGTCTATAACGCGGCAGGAATACCTGCTATAAATAGCGCCTCCATTTATTCCGATAATAATCCGTACAATAGCCGGGATCCCCGTTTTGAACGCACAGTCCTTTATAATGGGGCCATTTGGTGGAACCGGGCTATTGATACCTCAGATGGTGGAACCGATAATCCGACCGGAAATGCTTATGCGACCTCTACCGGCTATTATAACCGGAAATACATGGATGATTCACAGACCCATTATCTGAATGGCGGAAGTATGTACCGCAACTGGATCTATATCCGGTATGCAGAGATCCTACTGAACTATGCGGAAGCGCTGAATGAAGTGTCGGGTCCTGTCGCAGAAGTGTTCTCGACCCTTCAGATGTTACGTGACCGCGCTGGTATTATGGGGAACCTGATCAACCGGACTGAGCTGTATGACAAAGAGACCATGCGCAAATTCATCCGGAAAGAGCGGACAGTGGAACTGGCGTTTGAAGGACACCGTCCGTGGGACGTTCGTCGCTGGAATGTAGCGGTAGAGGCGCTCGCCCGTCCGATCTATGGGATGCAGATCCTGAAAAACGGTAGTGACGTGACTTATACCCGTAAGGTGACCCGTACCCGTGTATTTGAGGAAAAGATGTATCTCTATCCGATACCTGAAGAAGAGATCTGGAAGACCGGCATGGAAAATAATCCGGGATGGTAACGGAAATATTAACTTTAAATAATCTGACTTATGTATAGATTCAATTCTAAAAATATATTGGCAGGAATCAATAAAGTATTAGTGACTGTCGCTTTACTATTGATTGCTCACCTGATGCAGGCCCAGGCAGATAAGGTCCTGAACGGCCGGGTGGTTGACGAGTTGGACCGTCCCATTGCCGGAGCGATTGTAAATGTAGCGGAAGAGACCCGTCTGACGCTGACAGACCAGGAAGGATATTTTCAATTGACCGGCCTTTCTCCTACGGATGAACTGATCATCAGTTGTGTGGGATATAAAGAGATCTCTGTTTCAGTGGAATTTGTAGAAGGGTTTAAAATCGTATTGGAAGATGACCTGGATATGTACGAAAAGACGATTGCGACTCCTTTCTCCCGGACACCCCGGAAGTTTGTGGTAAACTCTATGTCGACAGTTACAGGAGCCGAACTGGAAAAACATCCGGTAACTGTTCTCCAGAATGCTTTTACCAGTACGCTGACAGGGGTACAGACGTATGAAGCAAACTCGGAACCGGGCTGGTCGGAAACCGAGTTGTATATCCGTGGGTTACGTACGATGAATGCAGGTGCCCGTTCTCCGTTGATCATTGTAGATAATGTGGAGCGTGACCTCTCTTTCCTGGATGCCTATCCGATTGAAACCATTTCTATTCTGAAAGACGCTGCCGCTACAGCTATTTATGGAATGCGGGGTGCGAATGGGGTGGTACTGGTTACTACCAAACGGGGAAACGCCGGAAAAACCAAAATTGATTTTACACAGGAGATCGGTTTCCAGACATTGTCCGGTTTGCCACGGCAACAAAACTCTTATAACTATGCCCTGACTGTCAACCAGGCCCGTTATTTAGATGGATTACAACCGCTTTATAGCGACCAGGAGATTGAATATTACCGTCAGGCAGTGGAAGGAACGCTGGATCCCTCCCTGCAATATAAATATGTAAATACCGACTGGTATGATGTCATGCTGAGGGACCGGGCACCCCAATATAAAACCAACCTGCAGATCAGTGGGGGAAACCAGACGGCCCGTTACTATGTGTCGTTTACCTATCTGCGCCAGGAAGGGATGTACAATACGGACTGGACCGAATATAATGACGGATACTCAACCCAGCATGTCCTGAACCGGTATAACCTGCGTTCCAATATTGATGTGGATGTGACCTCTTTCCTGAATCTCTCTCTTGACCTGGGCGGCCGTATTGATAATATCTCTCAACCGGGAGGAAACCGCCGCGGTGAAGAGTATGTAGATGTATGGCAGCTCTGGACATTTGGAACAGGAGAAAACCTGCCGACCAACCGGGTGTTGAATCCGGACGGAAGTTTTTCCGTACCCTCCGACAATGTTAAAAAGAATGCGGCGGCCCTTCTTTCTTCCGGAGGGATCGACTACAACCGTCGCCGCAACCTCTACTCGAACCTGACGGCTACCGGTAATCTGGATTTTATTACTCCGGGATTAAAAGTAAAAGCCATTATCGGATTTGATTCCTATAATACATTCAACTCTGTCCAGGAACAGTTCTATGATTCATTTGAATATGACCCGGATACGGATACGTATACCCGTAAATCCACAGCCCGTGCGCTGGGAAATCCGACAGCGACCCTGCGGGATATGAATTACAATGTAAATCTGATCGGATCGGTGAATTATAACCGGACCTTTAACAGCAAACACACGGTTGACGGGCAGTTGATGGTGCGTACCTACCGGAATGTAATGGCCGGATCGGCCTCTTCCAACCGGTATATGAGTTATGGGGGAATCCTGAATTATATTTACGACAGCCGTTATATCGCACAGGTAACAGCCGCTTATATGGGGAATGATAACTTTGCGCCCGGCAGCCGTTACGGTTTCTTCCCCGGACTCTCTTTGGGATGGGTCCTCTCGGAAGAAAGCTGGTTGAAGAATTCGCCGGTTGACATGTTGAAACTGCGCGCCTCTATCGGCCGGGCCGGGGAGTCCAATGGCATGGGGCGTTATCCCTATCAGAGTTCTTATTCTTTTGGGGGCGGTTATAACTTTGGTACCTCACAGGCCGGCTATGCCGGTGTATATGAATCTACTACCGGAAATAGTAATATTAAATGGGAACTATCTGATATGTTGAATGTCGGTGTGGATTTTGACCTTTTCGGCCGTAAACTTTACGGACAGGTAGATGTCTTTAAAGAGTGGCGTTCCAATATTCTGGTTACCCGCTCGACTGTTCCGGAAGGGTTATATGGTGCTTCCGTGCCACAGGATTCCTACGGAAAAGCAGAGACGAAAGGGATTGAAGTCATGTTAGGGCATCAGGGAAAAGTAGGAGATGTAAAATATTTTCTGGAAGGAATGCTCACATTCAACCGCTCTAAAATGACTGAAATTGACGAGGTCGAAAAAGATTATGACTATCAGCGGCTGACCGGTTTAGCCATCAAATACGGAGATCTGGCCGATACCGGTAACTGGTTGCGGTATGAAAAAGTACAGTGGGCGTCTGACCCGGCCCTGATTCCTACTTCTCATCAGGATGCGATTGATCATCCGGAGAAATATCCGTATCAGGCGGGTATGCAATTAGGAAATGCCGTGTTCTATGATGCCAACGGCGACCGTATCATTGATGCTTACGATCAGGTGCCTTACAACTATACCCGTATCCCGGAATTGATCCCTTCCGTAACGGTTGGGTTTGAATGGAAAGGATTTGATGCCCGGGTGATGCTTACTGCCTATCTGAACCGTACGGTAGAAACCCGTGAAAATACCGACCATAGTTTTGGCTGGGGAGGGGCAACCACACATGAAGTAACCAAAACCTGGGGATATTATACCGATGATCCGACAGACCCGCGTAACATCAATGCGCTTTATCCACGGTTATCCACTTCCTTTAGTGATGTGGACCGGTTGTTCCCTTTCAATACCAATAGTGTCTGGTTACGTAATGGAAACTTCCTGTCTCTGCGTAATATTGAAGTAGGCTATTCGCTTCCGGCAAAACTCATTGCGAAAGCACACATGACTCAGTGCCGTTTCTATTTCAGCGGATATAATCTCTGGACCTGGAGCGATTTTGAGAATGGATTTGATCCGGAGAGTCCGGTCAATTATATCTGGCAATACCCGAAAACCAAATCCTTCTCAGTGGGTGTAAAGGTTGGATTTTAATAAGTAAAACGTAAAAATATATTTGTTATGAAAAAATATAGTACCTATATAATCGCTTTTCTGTGGATGGCACTTTTTCCGGGTTGTAGTGACTTTCTGGAAAAAGAATATGACCTGACCACTTCTGAAGAGTCTATATTTATAAATGCCACCCTGACACGGGATTTCCTTACCCATTTGTATACATTTTTACCGGATGGGGTCGGTATTTATGCAAATAACCAGTTTACCGGGGCGTCCCGTGACTGTATGACAGATAACTCTGTTTCTTACTGGGACCTGCATTATTATGGAAAAATATCCATTGATAGTTATACTGCCCTGGATCACCCTTTGAATTATTTCTGGGGTGACTATTACAGGGCGATTCGCAGAGCCAATAAGTTTCTGGCGAATATCAGTGACCAGGTGATATCCAATGCTACTGTTTCGGGAGATGAAAATAAGCTGTACGAACGCTACCGGGCAGAAGCGATATTCCTGCGGGCCCTCTACCATTTTGAACTGGTAGCCTATTTTGGGGATGTACCTCTTCTCTATGACCGCGAAGCAGGTGCCGGTGTTAATCCGGTGACTGAACAGGACTTTGGTATCATTCTGGATATGGAAAACCCGGAAACCCTCAATCTCTACCGGGACAATGCCGCTGAAGTGTTGGAATGGGTTGCCCAACAGTGCGACTATGTGAAAGATGTGTTGCCTTTCCGGTATAGTTCCGAAGGAAACTGGGGACGGGTCAACGGTGCTTCCGCTTACGCATTGAAAAGCCGGGCTTTACTCTACCGGGCAAGTGCATTGAATAACCCAGCCAATGACAGAACCCATTGGGCCAATGCCGCTCAGGCTGCCCAGGATTTTATCACTAAAAATAATAGTTCAGGCCGGGCATTTGAATTATATAAGAATACAAGCAGTAGTTCCGCTACCGGTACCGACCATTATGGAGAATGTTTCTATGCCACTCCCTATAATAATAATGAAATCATTTTATCCCGTTCTATCTGGCATACCAATGCGGTAGAAACCAATCTGATCCCGCCCGGATTTTCAGGGGGAGCCGGCCGTACCAATCCGACCCAGAATTTTGTGGATGCTTTTGAGATGGCAAACGGTAAGTTTATAGATGAAAGTGGTTCCGGATATGATCCTCAGAAACCATACGATAACCGTGACCCGCGGCTAAAAGCAACTGTATTTGCCCATGGCGACGTATGGGGTCGGGCCGACTACAATGAACAGCGTACGATTGATGTGAGTGACGGAGGCCCGGACTACCGGGGGGATATGGGTGGAACCTTTACCGGCTATTATCTTAAGAAATATGTCAATCCGGGGTATGTGATCTATGAGAATACTACCCATGACCATGCCTGGGTGATTTATCGCTATGCTGAGATTTTATTAAACTATGCCGAGGCATTGAATGAAGCCAACAACGGACCTACTCAGGCGGCGTATGACGCGATCAATGAAGTACGTACCCGCGCAGGTATGCCGGCTGTCTCCGGATTGAATTATGAGAGTTTTAAGAAACGTATCCGGAATGAACGGCGTATAGAGTTGAGTTTTGAAGATCACCGCTACTTTGACCTGCGCCGGTGGAAAATGTATGAAGAACAAACTGTAAGCAGTGAATTGACCAAACCCCGGTATGAACAAATCTACAATCTCTATTCCATTACGGTAACAAGCAATGGGCTGTTTAACGGCACGGCGGTTACTGACAGGTATAAAGATAGTAATGTTCCGTCTCCGGTGTTTAATGCTCCTAAAAATTACTATTTCCCGATTCCGGATGCTGACATTAAAAAATCTTCTACACTGGTACAGAATGAAGGTTGGTAAAATTAAACCGATGAACATACTGAAATATTGTATATATGGTTTACTGGCTATGGGGCTGCTGTTTCCGGCAGCCTGTAGTTCAGATGATCCGCTTCCCGAAGAACCGGGAACTCCTGTAACACCGGATCCAGACCCCGAACCTGATCCCGAACTTGACCCGGATCCGGAACCGGATGACGGATATGTTGCTCCGGATTATGCGGATAATTATATTCCTGTTATGGGCTGGCATCAACGGGACCAGTGGAACCTGGCGAATGTACATGATCCGACCGTAGAGAAATCCGGGGAATATTATTATATGTATACCACGGACGCTTCCTATGGGAATGAACATGAAAACGGGGGCGGGCATTTTCCGTACCGTCGTTCCAAAGACTTGGTCAACTGGGAGTTTGAAGGTTTTGCAATGGATGGGCCTCCCGCCTGGGTGAAAGACTCCCTGAACAATATGCGGATTCGTGAACATCTGCCGGAAATTCCGGAAGCATCTATCCGGTATGGGTATTGGGCACCGGTAGTACGTAAATACGGTAATAAATACCGGATGTATTATAGTATCGTGATTGACAACTATATTAAGACCGGAGCACCGGCAAGCAGTGCGTTTGATGGTTCCTGGACAGAGCGGGCATTTATCGGCCTGATGGAATGTGAAGGAGATCTGGGCAGTAATAACTGGATAGATAAAGGCATGGTGGTGTGTTCGGTGCCGGACAGGCCCGGAGAATGGTCGCGTTCCAGTGTGAATGATTGGAACGGTTATTTCTATATCAATGCCATTGATCCTTCTTATATAATCACACCGGAACAGGAACACTGGCTGGTCTTTGGCTCCTGGCATTCTGGTATCGGAGCAATTCAATTAGAGCCGGCTACCGGATTACCGTATGCCTTTGATTCCTATCGATACGATCCGGAACAGGTAAAACTGATTGCTACCCGTAAAACCGGTGACCGCTGGCAGGGTTCCGAGGCACCGGAAATTGTGTATAAAGATGGGTATTACTATCTGTTTATGGCGTATGACGCATTGGATGTCCCTTATAATACCCGGGTGTGCCGTTCTACCCATATCACAGGTCCTTATCTGGGAATCGACGGAACAAATGTTACTGCAGGGGGGGACTGTTATCCGGTACTGACGCATCCGTATAAATTCAACGGACATTATGGTTGGGTTGGATTTTCACATAATTGTATATTCCAGGATGATGAGGGGAACTGGTATTATTCTTCCCAGGCCCGGCTGCCCAACACCTATCCGGGGGTGAATGCTCCCAACGCGGTGATGATGGGTTTTGTCAATCAGGTTCGCTGGACTACTGACGGCTGGCCGGTGGTGATGCCGGAGCGGTATGCGGCCGTGCCGGAAGGGAATCCTGTTACAGCATCCGAACTGGTAGGGGTCTGGGAGGTCATTACCTTAGCATGGAAATATGGGGAACAGTTGACTTCTCAAACCTTTTCGTTATTTGCAGACGGAACCGTTTCCGGTGCTTTTAGCGGGAACTGGACATACGATGCGGAGTTAAAACGGTTGTATATAGGTGGAAATCAACTGGAGGTGGAGAGAGGATTGGACTGGGAAGCAAGTCCCCGGGTCCGTACCCTGATCTTCTCCGGGCTGGATGCCTCTAACAGTAAGAGATATTCCCTGTGGGGGAAACAAAAATAAGACAATCAGGCACGGATTACATACAATTTGTTAAATCCAATCACTGTGTAATCTGTGCCTGTATGAAACCTGGCCGGTCTGATAGAAGTGAAAAAATAACAGGTATTCAATACACTAAACATTAGGTGATTTCAACCGGAAATTTTATCTTCGCAGTAAGTTAATGACCCTATTATGAAACCAACTGATACCTTGAAAAACATGTGCCTGATAATTACCTGTTTGTTTTTATTCAGGCCGGCTACGTTTGCCCATGCTCCTTCCGAAGATTATTATTTTACCTATCTTACTACAACAGATGGGATGGCCCAGAACATGGTTAATCATATCTATAAAGATAGCCGGGGCTTTATGTGGATTGCCACCTGGAACGGGTTGAACCGGTATGACGGGTATGAATTTATCCGCTATGGGAAATATACCGAAAATAATTCGCTCAATAGCCTTTTTGTACGTAAAGTGATCGAAGATGACCACCGGCGTCTGTGGGTAGCCACGGAAGAGGGTATCAATGTGATTGACCTGATGTCGGGAAATATAGAGGATATTAAACCTTACTGTAAGGTCAATCCTATTTTTAAAGCTCCGGTCAATACTTTTTTGAAAGATGATACCGGTGCGCTTTGGATTGGTTTTGACGGAGGGTTAGCACTTGTAAGTTTTTATCCGGACGGAAGGATTCACCGGATTGAAATGATCCATGAGGAAGAAGGAGCAGATGTTCTCTCTTTATGCATGGATAAAAACCGTACCATTTGGGTCGGTTATCGCCGGCACGGACTCCGGACCCTCCGGAAAATTTCGGAATCAACCTTTGAAATGGCATTTGCTCCGGGTTCTCTGGGACAGGTCTATACCGGAACCGTATTTGCCCTTTATCCGGATCACGACCAGATGTGGGTCGGAACGGATATTGGTTTATTCCGGTATGATTTTGTGTCCGGACAACATACCCATTACCGGAATGACCCGGCGAACTCCACATCATTGGTACAGGATTTTGTGAAAGATATTGTTTCGGATAAAGAAGGAAATATTATAGTGGCTACCTATAAAGGGTTAGCGGTATATCATAAAGAGAAAGATCACTTTTTACAGATCACCGGTTCTCCTTATAATAGCGGGGGACTGAATAATAATTTTTGTAGTTCCCTGTTTATGGATGAATACGGGACTATCTGGATCGGTACTGAAAAAGGAGGGATCAACCGGATGGTCTGGAAAGGAGATATGTTTAACATATTCCGGCACAACAGTCAGGATCCCTTCTCTATTTCTCCCAATCCGGTGAATGCGATCTTTGAAGATAGCCGGGGGACTATCTGGATCGGAACCGTGGAAGGGGGACTCAATAAATGGCACCAGGATACGGGCCGGTTCGTTCATTATCGCAGTGATAACCGGATTCCGTCTTCTTTGTCACACAATACGGTTTGTTATATTACAGAAGGAGGAGGATACCTGTGGATTGCTACCTGGGGAGGGGGGATCAATCGTATGAAATTATCCCGGGAAGGAGTCTTTGAACATGATCTTTCGTTTGTAAAACAAGGAGAATTTGGCAGCCGGTTTATTTCAGGACTGGTATATGATGAGGTTCTGGATGGCCTGTGGGTAACATCCAATGCCGGCCTGGAATTTTTTGATTCCGGAAATGCGTCGGTGCGTCCTATCTTGAATACGGCTAGTCCGGATAAACGGATCACCTCTGCCGCCCACCTTTTTATGGATCACCAGCGACGGTTATGGGTCGGAACGGAAAAAGCCCTGCACTGTGTGAACGTACGGATTTCAAATATCCGGGAGGGAAAGATCATTTCCCGGCGTTATAAAATTTCGTCTAACGGAAAGCCGGAATCGGAAAATGATAAAGTGAACTGCATTTACGAGGATAAACTGGGGATCATCTGGATCGGTACCTACGGAAATGCCCTTTACCGGATGGACGAGGATGAAGAGGGCCATTTTACCTATACCAACTATGGTACGGATGCCGGACTGGCGGATAATGTGGTGTACGCGATCGAAGAAGATCTGCGGGGAAACCTGTGGTTGAGTTCCAATAATGGGCTGTCCTGTTTTGATCCGGTAACGGGGTATGCGACTACTTTTTCACAGGAAGATGGATTGCCGGATAACCAGTTTTACTGGACCTCTTCCTATAAACGGAAAAACGGAGAGATCTATTTTGGAAGTGTAAACGGAATGGTTGGTTTCGATCCTTCCCGGATCAAGCCTGACACGGCTGTTCTGGAAGTGGCGATTGTCGGTGGGTGGCTATACAATGACCGCCAGCATCCGGTGGATATGGCACATGGATGGCAGCTACATGAAAAGCATAAATCCTTTTCGCTCTCTTTTTCCTCCCTGTATTATCCGGCTCCGGAAAAAATAAGATATGCCTACATGCTGGAAGGGTTTGACCGCGATTGGACAGAGGTAGATGCAAGCCGGCGGTTTGCCACGTATACCAATCTCTCTGCCGGGAAATATACTTTTAAGGTGAAATGTACGAATCCGTCCGGAAGCTGGTCCGACCAGGTTGCTGAATTGAATATCCGTATTATACCTCCTTTTTATAAAGAAAACTGGTTTGTAGCTCTTGTCGTGATCTGTATGCTTATCCTGGTCTGGTCATTGTATGAATGGAGAATGCGTACGTTGCGCCGTCAGAAAGCACAGCTGGAACGGATGGTTGAAGAACGGACGGAGAAAGTGGAATCCCAGAAAAATATTCTGACGAAACAGGCTAAAGATCTGGAGGAAACATTAAAAGAATTGATGATTAACCAGAAAGAGATTTCCCGACAAAATAAAAAACTGATTGAAAAGAATAATAA
>JAJQES010000441.1 GCA_021201565.1 Tannerellaceae bacterium | reverse complement strand
CTTTATTACACAATAGTGTTCTGTTGTTTGAAATTCTGGAAGTAATTTAAGGATATGAATAATATTTTGCAAAATATAGATGAAATACGTAGAAAAAAAGGGTACTCTCAGGAATATGTAGCTCAGCAAATCGGAATGAAACAGTCCGGATTTAGCCTGATCATGTCAGGCGGGAGAGAATTAAAATACAACACATTATTGCAAATTGCAAATGCGCTTCAGGAGAATGTTATCGATATAATAACATATCCGGAGAAATTTATACCGACTTCGGGGGAATCTGACGGTATAGAAACAATTCTTCAAATCCGGCTGGATACAGAGAAGCGGGATCAGATAATGGAGTTACTCTTTGGAGAAAAAGGAAAAGAACTCTTAAAGTAACGGAAAAAACTCATCTAAGGTAAAAGGGTAAAGAGGTGTACTTTAATCTTTTAGGATTTTCATGTCCTTTTGTTTGCAGAAAAGGGTAGCACAGGCTTAAAAAAATGGATAAACAATCATTTCTGCTATTTGTTGTTAAGAAAAAAGCAGATATGGATTGTAATATACCCAATACAGATAAGAAAAGAGTGGTAATTGTAGGTGGTGGATTTGCCGGACTGGAAATAATCCATAAACTAAAGAACAGTGAGGACTACCAGCTGGTGTTAATTGATAAAAACAATTATCACCAATTCCCTCCTTTATTGTATCAGATTGCAACAGCAGGATTAGAGCCCACCTCCATTACCTTTCCTTTCCGGAAAATGTTCCAGAAATACAATAATTTCTATTTCCGTCTTGCAGAAGTACAGGATATCCATTTTTCAGAAAACCGGATTGTGACCTCTATTGGGGATATTGAGTATGATTTCCTGGTGCTGGCTGCCGGAACGAAAACCAATTATTATGGGAACAAAGAAGTGGAGACGTATTCCTATCCGATGAAGTCTACAGTAGAGGCATTAAATCTGCGGAACATTGTTCTTTCCAATTTTGAAAAAGCAACCATATCAACAGATGAAACAGAGAAAAAAGCCCTTCTGAATATTGTGATTGCAGGAGGAGGGCCTTCCGGAGTGGAAATAGCCGGAGCACTGGCTGAAATGAAAAAATTCATCCTTCCTAAAGATTATCCGGAATTATCTGATTATCCTCTTAATATCTTCTTAATAGAAGGAGCGGACCGGTTATTGGGACCAATGAGTAAAAAATCCTCGGCAAATGCAAAATCTTCTCTCGAGAAAATGGGAGTAAATATTATTCTGAATAAAAAAGTGTCCAACTACGATGGAGCGAAAGTATTTCTGGAAGATGGAAGTACGATTACTTCCAAAACATTTATCTGGGTAAGTGGAGTGACAGCCGTTCAGTTTGGAAACACTCCTAAAGAAATGACGGGACGGGGAGGCCGGTTCCTGGTAAATGAATACAATCAAATCCACAACTATCAGAATGTGTTTGCTGTAGGAGATATTTGTTTTATGACCGAAGAAAAATATCCCAATGGTCATCCACAGGTTGCCCAAACAGCCATTCAGCAGGGCCGGCAAGTAGCAAAAAATCTGAAAAACATTGCCGGCGGAACTCCCATGGAGGCATTTCATTATAAAGATCTGGGAACGCTGGCAACCATCGGCAGGAATAAGGCCGTTGCTGACCTGGGATCATTTAAAATGCATGGATTCCCGGCCTGGTTAGTGTGGTTATTTGTACACCTGCGATCTATTCTGGGAGTAAAAAACAAACTAATGGTACTAATTGACTGGATATGGAATTATGTTAAATATGACCAGTCTGAACGGTACATACTGGCAGTTACTCCTCCGGCAGAGGAGCAACTTTTACCTGCACCTGTTGAGGAAGAACCTACGGCACTTGTCACTACAGAAAATAAGAAAGAGACAACTATCTCATTTGCGGATCACGATCCGGTTCCTGTCGCATCTGTAGACTCTCAGCAGCTATAAGAAGAACATCCTCAAGAGTGTCAGGAATAGTTTGATATCAGTAATTACTGTACAGGTATCGTTTAATACTTTTCTTTGGTGTTTTTTCAAACTCAGTGGGGTACAGCTGCAATTCTGAAACTGTTTCATAAGGAGCCAGTAACTTATTCAACTCTTTCCGGTTTTGCTCCATAATCACAGGCAGGTCCGAATGAGAAATACCGGTTTGATCTACCGAATCATAATCCGGATAAACTAACCCTACCAGTTTACCATTCCGCTCCACCAATAAACTTTCCATAATAAACGGAAGATTATTTATTTTTGATTCGATCTCCTCCGGATAAATATTTTGTCCACTTGCTCCGAGAATCATCGTTTTACTTCTTCCCCGGATATAGATCCGCTTATTCCGGTCAATTGTTCCCAGATCACCGGTATGTAACCAGCCATCTTCCGTAAAAGCGGCCTTTGTCGCTTCCTCATTTTTATAGTAACCTTTCATTACATTTTCGCCTTTTACCTGTATCTCCCCTACTTCATTATAAGGATCTGAGGAATCAATCCGGACATCCATAATTCCTTTCAGGATTTGTCCGCAGGTACCCGGCACATAGTCAGCCTGGGAATCATAACTGACTAAAGGCCCACATTCAGTCATTCCATACCCAATGGTAAAAGGGAATTTTATTTTATACAGAAAGTCTGCTACCTCCTGGTTCATAGGAGCTCCTCCGACAATAACCTCCCGGAAACGCCCTCCCAGAGCATCAACCAGTTTTTTACGGATCTGGGAATAGATGGTCATATCTAACAGAGGAATATTTAACGCCAGTTTCATAGCCCGTTTATTCAACTGGGGAACAATCATCTTTTTATAGATCTTCTCCAGAATCAGCGGGACGGTCAGGATCAGGTTCGGTTTGATCTCCTCAAATGCCCGTAACAGGATCTTCGGAGATGGCACTTTTCCTAACATATACACATGTGCTCCAAACGCAAAAGGTACCAGGAAGTTAAATGCACAACTATAGGCATGTGCTAACGGCAGGAAACAGAGTTCCCGTTCCCCGCGGTATAATAAATTCAGGGTGCGGGCATACGTTACATTTCCTGCCAGATTATTACCGGTAAGCATCACCCCTTTACTAAATCCGGTTGTTCCCGAGGTATAATTGATAAGTACCACTTTATCAT
>JAJQES010000134.1 GCA_021201565.1 Tannerellaceae bacterium | reverse complement strand
TAAACCTTAACTAACTTTTTCTTTTTGTTTAAAACGGTTAAATGTAGAAACGGCCAGGCGTGAGCTCCGCCGTTTCCTTTTTTATATACCTGTCTGTGATCAATAGGCATGATCATCTCCTGAAACATCCTCGCTGTTTATTTTATGAAGATCCAATGATCTCCAGGCATAGAAAATATATGCTAACACAAAAGGTACCAGAATGGAGACATAGCTCATTACCTTAAGCGTAAAGGGGCTCGAAGAGCTGTTTTCTATGGTGAGCGAACTTTGTAGATCGGCCAGAGAGGGGTAATACGCTGTATTGTTCCAGCCCGCACATAAAAAGAGAGCCAGTACAGTTAAAATAGTTCCTGTGCCTGCAAACCAGATTCCTTTGTACCATTCGCTGTTAATGATTGTTTTGATAATACCAAACAATACTCCCACTACGCCCAGTAAAAGCACGAGAGCTACATAAGGCATTTCAACCAGGTTTATGAAATATTTATGCGGTTGCATAAAGACCTCGGCTGTATCCGGATTTACCGCAAAGCCGTCTTTCAGAAGAAGATGTCCTAAGAATACGAGAAAGAAAACCAGAAATAGTCCTGCATTCGGTATTAATTGTTTTCTGCAGCGGCCCATGATCTCTGTATCCTCAATATTATTTATAAAATAGAGAATGGCTAATACCCGTGCCAGAAAAAATATGGCAAAACCGAGACAGAGGTTCCATATCACAAAGGCGGCTTCAAGCCCATGCCAGGGAGTGGCCCATGAGGAGATGATCGGCATAGCGATATCTGTTAATTGTTCTTTTCTTACAAAGAACTCGGCACCATTAAAGAAGGTTGCTACTGCTGTTCCTAATAGGATGGGGCCGGCAACTCCATTTATGATCAGGAAAATCTGATAGGTTTTTTTCCCCAGTAAGTTTCCTTTTTTATTTTGGTATTCATACGAAACTGCCTGAATCACGAAACAGAGTAATATCAGCATCCATACCCAGTAGGCTCCTCCGAAACTGGTTGAATAAAAGAGTGGGAAGGAAGCAAAAAAGGCTCCTCCGAAGGTTACTAAGGTCGTGAAGGTCACTTCCCATTTACGTCCGGTGGAATTTAACAGCATTTTTTGCTGCATATCTGTTTTCCCCAATGTAAACAGAAGAGATTGGCCTCCCTGTACAAATAACAGGAATACGAGAAAGGCTGCTAACAGGGAAATGATCAGCCACCAGTAATGTTGGAGTAAACTATATGTTGTGCTATCCATAATATTCAAAGTTTAATGAAGTTCTTGTGAAATGTCGTTCCCGGTTTCAGGTCCTTTTTTGATCGCTTTGACCATGATCCCGATTTCTGCGATGAGCAAAATAGTAAATAAACCAAGGAAAAGGAAAAAAGTGATCTGTACAGAGGAAGTATTTAGCCTGGATACAGCGGCGGCGGTGGGAAGAATATCCTGTATAGCCCACGGCTGCCGGCCTACTTCCGCTACAATCCATCCGGCTTGTCCGGCAATATATGCCAGCGGAATAGAAAGCAGGCAGATCCATTGCATCCACTTGACTTTTGTAAGGTCTTTTTTATAGATGAAGAATAAAACCACCACGAATAGTAATATGAAGTAGCAACCTAGTATGACCATGATATGGAATGAATAAAATGTCAATCCTACCGGAGGGACCAGGTGTGCCGGATCTTTAATATATCCGTACCCGAAATAGGAAAAGTTATCCTTGAGTATAGCCCGCTGTTTATTCATTTCAGCTTCATTCTTTTCTTTAGAAGCGCTACGATAGTCCGCAAGTGCCTGTATGGCAAGTCTGCCTTTCTCTATTTTTTCCTCTGCGGATAACGCCTTTGTTCCGTCTTTTAATTCGTATCCTCCTTCCAGCAGGTCATTGATACCCGGAACGAATGCATGTACATCCCGCTCGGCGAGAAATGATAATAAATTGGGCATACGGATTTTAAAGAGGAAAGGATCTACCCCGTCATTGTAACTATGTTTTTTAGGATTTAGTATCCCAATCGCCACGAGTCCGGCTCCGTTTTCTCCTTCATAATATCCTTCCATGGCGGCCAGTTTCATCGGTTGCTTTTGTGCAACCTGGTAGCCGGATCCGTCTCCTGTATACACCGTTAACAAGGAAGCGACCAACCCAAAAATGGCACCGATTTTAATGCTGGCCAAAGCAAACTCTTTTTCCCGGTTTTTGATAAGGTACCAGGCTCCTACGCCTATGGTGAACACGGCTCCTACGATCCATCCGGAAAGAACTGTATGGAAAAATTTGTTGATAGCTACCGGGGAAAGAACAATGGACCAGAAATCAAACATTTCATTTCTTACTGTATCCGGATTAAATTCCATACCTACCGGATATTGCATCCAGGCATTTGCAATTAATATCCAGACAGCAGATAAAGTAGCTCCGATAATAGTAAGCCAGGTGGATGCCAGGTGAAACTCTTTACTTACTTTATTCCACCCAAAAAACATAACAGCAATAAAAGTGGCTTCCAGAAAGAATGCCAGAATACCTTCGATTGCCAGGGGGGCTCCGAAAATATCTCCGACAAACCAACTGTAATTAGACCAGTTCGTTCCAAACTCAAACTCCAGGATCAATCCGGTTGCAACTCCAATAGCGAAATTGATTCCGAACATCTTTTGCCAGAACTTGGTAGTCGTTTTCCAGAACTCTTTTCCTGTTTTGTAATAAATGGTCTCCATGATGGCCATAATGATACCTAAACCAAGAGTTAGTGGTACAAAGAGCCAGTGGTACATGGCTGTAAGTGCAAATTGCGCCCTTGACCAGTCGATTAGCGAAGTATCAACGTTTTCTATCATAACTCGTTCTTTTTAAGGATTTATTGCGCGTTCGATTAATTCATTTGAAACATACTCCTGTTTATCAGATGTGCTTTTGAATTTTCCCAGGTAACTGGGAAAGAAAAATATTTTTAGAATAAAGAACATAATAAACAATTTGATCAAAATGATCGTCCAGAGTGTTTTACCCAGTGTCATGGACCGGAATCCTTCAAGGTAGAAATTAAATATTCGTATAACAACCGGTTTTTTTTCCATAATGCATACTTATATTAGTATATAACAACAGCGAATATAGGTTTGTTGGATAT
>JAJQES010000191.1 GCA_021201565.1 Tannerellaceae bacterium | reverse complement strand
GAATTAGATAATGATTATTATTGGGATATTCCAGAGGAACAACTATACAATCCTTACAAAGAGCCTAATGAGCTAACTTTAGGACAGCTATATGAAGATCTGTAAGAAATTTCTCGTTTATCTAAATCAAAAGATAAAGCTATTCAATATGATTTGAAAAGAATTGCTGAAATCTTAAAAGCTTTAAGTATTGAGAACTCAACAGCTTTTTAATTATTAACAAAGTTACTTAATATCTAAGCTAACGGGAGACCAAAATAACCGATAAAGCAATCTGCGATGCAATTTAGACCACCACTGATTACTATTCCAGCTAAATACAATCCGGGGGGCACAGTTCCCCTCCGTCTAAAAGCTTTATTCTTTACTGCTTAACTGCTTGCCTTCTGTACTTTCTGATTCTTTACACTTGCTCAAAATCAAATAGCCCAACACTCCGGATACAATAGAGCCGGCAAAGACGCCCAGTTTGGCCTGGTTCAGTAATTCCGGTCCTACATCCGGGAGCGAAGCGAACGCCAGGTTGGAAATAAACAACGCGACCGTAAACCCGATCCCTCCCAGCATAGAAACCCCAAATAAACTACGGCGGGTAAATCCCGGCGGTTGTACCACAATCCGCAGACGGAAGAAAAGAATCGTAAAAAGGTAAATCCCGCACGATTTGCCAATCACCAGGCCGGCCATAATAGCCAATGGCACTCCCATCAATGCAGAGAGGTCAATCCCTCCGAAGGTCACCCCTGCATTTACAAAAGCAAAAACAGGCAGAATAAACAGATAAATATAAGGATGAAGCCCATCTGCTATACTTTGTAACGGACTGATCGAACAATTGGTTTCCCGGTGAATATGATTCAGGATCTTAATCTGGGAAGAGGTCAGGATAGCCGCATTCTCCGTATGTTGTACCTCTTTGAAATCAAGCATATCCACATACTTTTTCATATCTACCGTAAACTCTTCCAGATCAATATCCGGCCGGGCAGGCACGGTAAAAGCGACCAGGACCCCGGCAATCGTGGGATGAATCCCCGATTCCACAAAAAGCATCCAGACAATAAAACCACCTATATAATAGAAAAGCGTTCGTTTGATTCCCAGCCGGCCACCGGCAAACAAGGCTACCAACACAGCCGCCGAAATAAATAACGGCATCCAGGAAATACCATCGCTATAAAAAAGAGCAATCACCACAATTCCTCCCAAATCATCCACGACTGCAAGCGCCGTAAGAAAAATCTTTAACCCGAACGGTACCCGCTTACCCAAAGCGGTCACAATCGCAAGCGCAAACGCAATGTCGGTGGACATAGGGATAGCTGCTCCCCGTATTTCCGGAGAACCGTTACAGAGTAACACATACACCAACACCGGAAAAACCATTCCCCCCAATGCAGCGAAAACAGGCAACATCGCCTTTTTTACAGAAGAAAGTTCACCAATCAGCACCTCCTGTTTGATCTCCAGCCCAATGACAAAAAAGAACAGAGCCATCAACGCATCGTTCACAAACTCCAGCAACGTCATAGGCTCCCCATGATGGGTAAAGAGACTCAGATGCCCGATATGTAACTGGACGGGATAGTCTAATAACGCCTGGTAAGCGGCTGCCCAGGGCGAATTTGCGATAACGATAGCTAACAACGTCATCAGAAACAGAATTTTATTCGCATTTGGTTTCTGTGAGCTCAGCCGGCGGAATGGCCGGAACAGAGCCAGAAGAGAGTTCTGTCCCATACAAGTGTTTTTACAAATGATATTACAATCTACGTTTACTTCCTATTGATCTTTCCGATCATTATATGCACTCCGGGTCAATTTCTCAACCCAAACCACAAATATACCAGTTAAAATCAAATTAAAAACAATTGTAAGAACAGAAATCATCAAAGCCGGTCCCCCCAGATTATAACTCAATGCAATAAAAATAATACCGGCTCCTACCTCACCCCGGGTAAACATACCGATGGAAAGGGCCAGCCGTTCCCTGACGCTACGGTGGCGGTAAAAGAACATAGGAAAGAGTTTCCCTATATTGGAAAGCGTGGAAACAATGACTACATGCAGGGCGATCATGGGCCAGGACATAAAAGGTTGAGCAGCAATGAGGGAAGAAGAAGACTCTGCCTGCGCTGAAAAATCAACTCCGAAGAAAGCCGGCATACTGATCCCTACCAGCAACATAAACAGATACGAAACCGTATCCGCTGCCCTGATCTCCGTCTTTGATTCGCCGTTATGATAATGTTTCATGATCATACCCAGCACAAAAGCCGGCAATAATACTTCAATATGGATCCCGCCGTCCAGCCCAAACAGGGTAGAACTGGCCAGGTAAATGCCATGCGTAGCGGTATAGATCAGGATAGAATACAACAGGATATATTGCCAGTTCTGCAGAAGATTGTATTGACCCATTTTTTTCCAGCCAAGGACCAGCAGGAAAGTAACGACAAACAGGATGATGCCTAACTGCCACTTTAACCCCACCATCATGATTTGCAGAGGAATCATCAACAGAATGGTATCCAGGTCATCAAAAATGGCCAGGACCTGTATTTTCTTATATACCCAGGTAGCTTTCAGCCCGGCAGCCGCCAGCATAGTAAACAGGATACCGGCTGAGGTGGGAGCAGCAAAACGGCTCAACAGCAGGTTCTCTTCCCAGGCCTGCTGATTACCCCAATAAACAGAAGGAAGTAATATGAAAATATAGTAGAGACAAACAAGGATCCAGGGACAGGCAGCGGTAGCCATCGCTATAAAATAATCCTGTGTGTAAGAACGCCAACGGCTTTTATCCACCTCAAATTCACGTCCCACATTGATCATAATAAAACCCAGACAAATGTATAGCAAGGTATCTGTCACTACTTTTACAGAATCAAAATACCCGCCGGCAAGGGTTGGTAAAAATTGAGAAATAACCAAACCCAGCATCAGGAAAAAAGAGAATAAAATAACCTTTCTCATCCGGTATCAATTAGTTGTTTACGAAGTTTCAGCACACAAAAATACACAAACACCGGTGAAGTTAAAAATGTTTCAATTAATGTTTCAAATTATTAATACTTTCTTAGAAGTTTGCGCTGGTGTGTGCGCCTATTTTAGTTAAGACAGTTCCTTATTCTACTTCTTTTAACAACTTTACTGTTAAATGGGTTTACTCCTGCTCCTCTTCAAAACGGAGGGTTTCCACCTTAGCTAAGCGGTTACGCAAACGTTCTGCCTCCCCTTTCCGGATCCGCAGCGTCAGACGGCAATCCATTTCAAACTCTTGGTGAAGAATCTCCGGATTATCCTCCTTTACAATTTTCATAACACCATTCAGGAAAGGATATTCAAATACAATTGAGATCACCTCATCAACCGTTTTTTCAATAATGGTAGCCGCCGCGATGGCTTCAGCCGCTGCCGAGCGGTAGGCTACGATCAGGCCACTGGTACCCAGTTCAATACCGCCGAAATAACGGATCACCACCACCAGAATATCAGTAAGGACATGGGAATTGATCTGCCCCAGGATCGGTTTACCGGCTGTTGAGGAGGGCTCTCCATCATCATTGGCCCGGAACTCTTTCCGTTCAGCTCCCAGCATATAAGCCCAGCAGACATGCCGGGAATCATAATATTGTTTGCGGTAAGCAGCGACATGTTCTTTTACCTCTTCCACAGAACGTACAGGGATAGCATACGAAATAAAACGGCTCCGTTTCTCCGTATAATACCCTTCCGCTACTCCTTCGATGGTCCTGTAACTGTCTTCCGCCATGGGTCAATCCGGAATATGGGTTTCCTGTTCCTCCCGGTAAGCCCGGAAATCTTTCATAATTTCCTCAATCTCTTCAATAAAATACGGGTCTTTCACCTTTGTTTTGATCGCCTCAAAATACGCTTCGATAGCAGGGAGCGCACAAATGTCCTGCCCACGCAACACAAAGTAAGGCTCCTCTTTCTCAATACATTGCTTGATCATCTGAATAGGATTCTTCATATACCAGTCCGGTTTAATTCTAAAATTCCCACAAATTTAAGACTATTTTTGCGTTTCCCCTACCCTTTCCGGGATTACATTTCAGCAATAAACAACAAAAAAGGATCTTGTTCCCCAACTTGATTGGGGACCGCATGAAAACAGGCTTTATCAGTTTTTTATATGGAAACTATTGGTTATTACTTTTTATTTGTGACTATGGTCTGTTCTTATGCGGTCCCCGATCAAGTCGGGGAGCAAGGACTGGGTTTAAAATAAAATCTCGTGTAAACTTTCCCAATCCATAGATAAATCAATCCGTTCTTTATTTTTTTGATCAATCAGCGCCTCTTTCCACGCCCGGTTCCACTTCTTCAATTGTTTCTCACGCCGCATAGCTTCTTCCGGCGTATCGTAGACTTCTGCATACACTAATTTATGACAATTATATTTTTGAGTAAATCCATCCGTTGCACCCTGTTTATGTTCGGCAACTCTTCGCATTAAATCATTGGTAAAACCAATATATAAAACTGTATTATAGAAATTACTCATTATATATACAAAATATTGAGAAGTGTGGGTTTTCATAATTGGTTGAGGTTAATATTAAACGAACCGCCTTTGTTCCCCAACTTGATTGGGGACCGCATGAGAACAGGCTTTATCAGTTTTTTATATGGTAACTATTGTTTATTACTTTTTATTTGTAACTATCGCCTGTTCTTATGCGGTCCCCGCTTTCGCGGGGAGCAAGGTCTCTTTCTACTTTATTTGTTGTTATTTTTTGCTTTTGGCTTTTTTGTTTTCCTGCCGGCAGCGAGCTCTTCTTTGAGGAAGGGGGTGGTAAAGCTTTTGGATTTGCTCTTTATCATCTCTTCGGGGGTTCCGGTAAACAGGACTTTCCCACCGTTGCGGCCTCCCTCGGGACCAATATCAATGATATAGTCGGCACACTTGATTACATCTAAATTATGCTCGATCACAATGATGGTATTTCCTTTTTCGACCAACCGGTTAAGTACCCCCAGCAACACCCGGATATCCTCAAAGTGCAATCCTGTAGTCGGTTCATCCAGAATATAAAGCGTCTTACCCGTATCCTTCTTGGAGAGTTCAGTGGCCAGTTTTACCCGCTGGCTCTCTCCTCCCGACAGGGTAGTCGAAGGCTGCCCCAGCTTGATATAGCCCAGGCCTACATCCTGCAAGACCTTGATCCTGGAAAGGATATGCGGTACATTCTCAAAGAACTCCACAGCCATATTGATGGTCATGTTCAATACATCCGCGATGGACTTACCTTTAAAACGGACTTCCAGTGTTTCCCGGTTATACCGTTTGCCGTGACACTCTTCGCACGGCACTAATACATCCGGCAGGAAATTCATCTCAATTGTCTTGTATCCGTTTCCTTTACAGGTTTCACAACGTCCTCCGGTCACATTGAATGAGAAACGACCCGGCTTGTATCCCCGGATCTTCGATTCCGGCAGATTCACAAACAGGTTCCGGATATCCGAGAACACCCCTGTATAGGTAGCCGGATTGCTCCGTGGAGAACGGCCGATCGGTGACTGGTCCACATTCACCACCTTATCAATCTCATCGATTCCTTCGACTGACTTATAAGGCAACGGGTCCTGCAGGGAACGGTAAAAATGCTGGCTCAGGATCGGTTGGAGCGTATGATTGACCAGGGTTGATTTACCACTTCCGGATACCCCGGTCACACAAATAAAGGTTCCCAGCGGGAAAGAGACGGAGACATTCTTCAGGTTATTTCCGGTAGCCCCTTTAATGGTGATCTCTTTTCCATTTCCTTTTCTGCGCTCTTCCGGAACAGCAATTTCTGTTTTTCCATTCAGATAAGCAGAGGTCAGGGTGTCAGCCGCCAGCATCTCCTGTGGGGTACCGGCAAAAACAATCTCCCCTCCCAGTCTTCCGGCTTTAGGGCCCATATCTACGACATAGTCCGCATGGAGCATCATATCTTTATCATGCTCCACCACCACGACCGAGTTTCCGGTATCCCGTAATTGTTTGAGGGAATTGATCAAACGGACATTGTCACGCTGATGCAAACCGATACTGGGTTCATCCAGAATATAAAGCACATTTACCAACTGGCTGCCGATCTGGGTCGCCAGGCGGATCCGCTGGCTCTCCCCACCCGATAAAGTAGCGGACGCCCGGTTCATGGAGAGGTAATCCAACCCGACATCCAACAGGAATTTAAGCCGGGACCGGATTTCCTTCAGAATCTCTACCGCAATCTGTTTTTGTTTCGCATTTAACTGTTTATCCAGTCCCTGTGCCCAGTCATACAGTTCGGAAATATCCATAGAAGCGATTTCCGCGATGTTTTTCCCGGCAATCCGGTAATGCAGCGCCTCCTTATTGAGCCGTTGCCCTTCACATTCCGGACAGGTAGACATCTTAATAAATTGTCCGGCCCATTTCTGGGCAGAAGCTGAGGCTTCCCCCTCCTGCTGCATCATGATATATTTCGCGACCCCTTCATAAGTCAGAAAATAGTTGGAATTTCCCAAAGACGCATTCTTTATCTGCAACCGCTCATCGGTACCATTGATAATATCGTCCAGGGCCTCTTCCGGAATGTCTTTAATCGGAGTTTTAATAGTGACTCCATATTTCTCACAAATCGCTTCGATCTGCCAGAAGATCAGGGAGTTTTTATATTTACCGAGGGCCACGATCCCTCCGTTATAAATACTTTGTTTTGGATTGGGTACGATCTTCTCCATATCCAGCAGGTTTACAAAACCCAATCCTTTACATTTCGGACAGGCTCCCTGCGGGGAGTTAAACGAAAAGTTATGAGGAGCCGGTTCGCTATAGGATAATCCGGTAGCCGGGTCCATCAGGCGGCGGCTGTAATGGCGTATTTCGCCGGAATCCACATCCAGGATCAGCACCAGCCCATCCCCCTGCTTCATCGCTACTTTCAG
The DNA here is from genome assembly GCA_021201565.1 of Tannerellaceae bacterium. Classification (GTDB taxonomy): domain Bacteria; phylum Bacteroidota; class Bacteroidia; order Bacteroidales; family Tannerellaceae; genus UBA4116. The sequence goes on along the minus strand of JAJQES010000191.1, from coordinate 11,148 downwards.
GCTCTCTTTCAAACGGCGTCCATCCGTTTTAGATACCACCATTTTATCGATTACCACTTCAATGCTGTGCATCTTATAACGGTCCAGCTTCATGCCGTGAATGATCTCACGCAATTCCCCATCGACCCGGACCGTCAGATACCCTTTCTTGCGTACCTGTTCAAACAGTTCCTTATAATGTCCTTTCCGGTTCCGCACCAGAGGGGCCAGCATATAAATCTTTTTCCCTTCATAGTCTGCCAGAATCAGGTCCAGAATCTGATCCTCAGTATACTTCACCATTTTCTCCCCGCTCAGATAGGAATAGGCCTCGCCTGCCCGGGCATAGAGCAGACGGAAAAAGTCATACACTTCGGTCGTAGTACCCACAGTAGAACGGGGATTCCGGTTTGTTGTTTTCTGTTCAATAGAGATCACCGGGCTCAACCCTGTGATCTTATCCACATCCGGCCGTTCCATATTTCCCAGAAAGTGGCGGGCATACGCCGAGAAGGTCTCAATATATCTCCGTTGTCCTTCTGCGAAAATGGTATCAAAAGCCAGCGAAGATTTCCCGCTACCGCTCATTCCGGTAATGACAGAGAGTTTGTTACGCGGGATAGTGATGTCAATGTTTTTTAAGTTGTGTACACGGGCGCCCAGAACCGAGATCTGGCCGCCCTCTACTAAATCCTTATGTTTACTCATTCTTACTCCTTAAATTATTTTCCCACCCAACGCGGGTCATGCACGTATGTATTGGGTGTCTTGTAATACATATCCGATATTTGTGGGATTTGTATAGTATAGGTCTTTCCGCCTGTCACCAGCTTACGGTCACGAAGCCAGGTGTTAAAGCGTTTCAGGTCAGCATAGTCAATGTTATATCCTTTGGCAAAAGCAGCCAGGTCCGGAATATCCTGCGACACTTTCACGTCTTCAGTCACAACCGGTTTATAGAGATCCTGCGGTTTGATATTGAAGCCATAGGCAGAGGGATTTTCAAAAATCTGTTTAATGGCCATGATCCGGTACACATACCGGGAAGTTTCTTCCACCAGCCACATTTCCAGTGCACTGTCTACCTGTTGCTGGGTGATCTCTCCGCTGATACGTCCCATCCCTGCATTATAAGAAGCAGCCACATTGATCCAGTTTCCATACCGTTTATAAGCCGAATTCAGGTATTTACAGGCCGCCACTGTTGATTTCTCCACATGGCTTCTTTCATCTACCGTAGGCGTCACAGTCAGGCCAAACTCTTTTCCGGTGGTTTCCAGAAACTGCCACATTCCGACCGCTTTCGCCGGTGAAGACACCCGGGGGTCCAGATGGCTTTCAATGACCGCCAGGTATTTAAAATCATCCGGAATCCCATTCTCTTTCAGTATCGGTTCAATGATCGGGAAATACCGGTTTGCCCGTTTAAACAACAACAGTGTGGTAGCATGCAGGTAACTAAAACTGGTCAGTTCCCTGTCAAAACTCTCATGCCGGTTATACCGGGTCAGATCCACCTCTTCCCCGCAAAACATCACAGACGCCGGCGTATGAGGCGTAATGATGGCAGCGACTAATACCTGGTCATCCCCTTCCGCCCGTGCCTTCTCCGTATCATTTGAACTCATCGAAACACATGTGGTAAAACACACAAGCGCGGCAACCACAAAACTGAAAACATTATTTTTGGATAATCTCATCTCTATGTTAATTTTCTCTTTATAACCATTCACCCTCCCTTTGGGTTTTAAGGATCCGGCCCATTTAATTTTATAACGTTTATCCATTCTAATTAGCTTTCAAAATTAGTATTTTATGCCGACATACACTATCTTTGCGCTAAATATTATAGAAGCAAATGAATAAGATTACTGTTTATTTCCTGGCTTTTTTAATAAGCTTAACTTGTCTGAATGTTTATTCACAAGAGCAGAGTTCCCGGACGGGGAATACATTTAACCATACTATTGAAAGTGGCCAGACCGTATACTCCATTGCCACCATGTACGGAGTAACTGTGGAAGATATTTACAAACTGAATCCGGGCAGCCGGGAAACGATCCGTATCGGGGATACGTTACAGATCCCTCAGCCAACGGTTTCAACGGCAACGGCAGGTAACGATGCGGACGACCATTATATGTTTCACACCATACAACCGAAAGAGACTCTTTATTCATTAACGGTCAGGTATGACGTTCCGGCCTCTTCTATCCTGGAGGCCAATCCGGGTCTATCGGTTGAAACGTTCCGGATCGGTACAACCATCCGGATACCTAAAAACATGCTGGAGCATATTCCACAATCGGAATTCCGTACCGTGGTCCGATGGGTAGATTACCGCATTCCCAAACGGGAAACCCTTTACAATATTACCCGCAAATACAATATTCCCAGTGATGAACTGATCCGGGTCAATCCCCAGCTAAAGGACGGGGTGAAAGAGGGCATGGTCATCCAGGTACCTATCCAGACGGATGAACCGGTAAACAGTGCCCAGGCAGTTCCACGCGAACGGGATGTCAATGCCCTGTTAAACCGCCGGCCAGCGATTGACCGGGTAAATATGGTCAAGGTAGCCCTGCTGCTTCCTTTTATGACGGAAGAAGCGACTCCTTCGGATGCGACTTCCCGTTTCATTGAATATTATGAAGGGCTGCTCCTTGCGGTAGACAGCCTGAAAAACAGAGGGATTTCTATTGAGTTATCTGTTTTCGATACAGGAAACGGTACGGCTAAATTACCAAATATCTTCCGGCAGGAGGTGCTGCAGGATGCCAACCTGATCATCGGAGGTGTTCAAAATGACCAGATCGCCCAAATCGCCCATTTTGCCCGGGAAAAGGGTATTAAACATGTAATTCCTTTCACTTCCCGGAATGATGATGTGCTATCCAACGCAGCCGTCTTACAGGTAAATACTCCACAGTCTTACCTCTTTGCAAAAGCCGCCCGGACCGGTTGCGACCTGTTTGCCAACTACAATATTATCATTCTGAATGTAGAAGATAAAGACCAGAAAACGGAATTCATCCAATCATTCAAAACGGAACTGAATCAACGGAATATTGGATTCAGAGAAGTGTCACATAACGCGTCGACATTCCAACAGGACATCCGTTCAGCCCTGAGCGCTGACAAACGGAATGTCATTGTGCCAACCTCAGGTTCCCTGGAGGCCTTAAATAAATTCCGCTCTGTATTGAGAGGGATCGTAGACAGTGATACCAACCTCAAAAACAGTATTTCCCTGTTCGGATACCCGGAATGGCAAACCTATGTAGCCGATTGCCTGGACGATTTCTATGCACTGGACACCTATATTTATACCAGTTTTTATGCCGATAACCTCTCCTGGCCGGTAAAAGAATTTTACCAAAAATTCACAAACTGGTATAGTAAACTACCGGGAAATACATACCCCAAATATAGTATTCTGGGATTTGATACCGGTATGTTCTTTATAAACGCGGTGAAAACCTACGGATCAAACTTCGAGGAAAACCTGGGGAAAATCCGGTATGAAAGTTTGCAAACCGGGTTCCAGTTTGAACGGGTAAACAACTGGGGAGGATTTATCAATACAAACCTGTTTATCGTACATTACAATAAAATAGATTACTCGGTTACAAGAAGAGAAATAAGATGATCAGGAAATCCGTTTTACTCTGCCTATCCACCCTCATCGGTTGTCTGTGTTTACAGGCTCAGAAAAAGATATTTGAACGGGAGTTTACACTGGGAGCCTCTGCCGGTGTCTCTTTCTCAAGTGTGAGTTTCTCTCCTTCTGTAAAACAAAACATGTTGCTCACCTACAACGGCGGATTGACGGCCCGCTGGATCACCGAACGCCATTGCGGGATGCAACTGGAACTGAACTATGCCCAATGGGGATGGGATGAACAGTTTGACGATTCCCAATGGCAATATGCCCGGCGGCTCAATTATGTGGAGCTTCCTTTCCTGGCTCATTTTAACATTGGAAACCGCCGTGTCCGTGCCTTTCTGAACCTGGGACCCCAGATCGGATATCTGGTCAGTGAATCCAGCAGCTACAATCTGGAATCCTTAGACCAGTTAGAGCCACCCAATAATGTGCATGTCGCAGAAAGAAAAAAATATGTAGAAAATAAACTCAGCTGGGGACTGGGAGGAGGACCCGGCGTTGAAATAAGAACCGGGATCGGTTTCTTCCTGATAGAAGGGAGGTATTTTTATTCCTTAGGCGATATCTTCAAAAACTCCAAATCCGATTACTTCGCCCGTTCCGCTCCCCAGGTTATTTCCGTCAAACTATCCTACCTGATCCCTCTCCACTTCAAACGGTTGAAGTAAAAGAACAGCCCTAAACGTTGCCGGAAGAAAAGAAGTGCCAGCGGCACAGCTTACAATAGAAAAGTGAACAAAAAGTCTGTCCCGGTTCCCTGCGAACGCATATCACCGTCAATAAAATAATATTCTGTCGATTCATAATGGTATCATATTCTGCTGTCGCCCCTGAAAGGCAGGGCTGTTAAATTCTCCGTTTTAAGTCCCGTAGGGACGCTCTATCTTAGCCCAGGGCAACGCCCTGGGTATGAATCCGTTGCCCCTGTTGAGTCCTGTAAGGACAGTATAAATTACGATCTATGAATCTGTTGCTATTTTATTATGCCGTGCTTTGGCTAAGGCCGATCTACGATTCAGCACTTCTTTTCTCTTATCGTCTATTACCCAGGGCGTTGCCCTGGGCTGGGATAGGGCGTCCCTACGGGACTTGCAGGAGATCTTCTGCGGCCGGAAGAGATACTTTATAATAGCTTACCGGGATATCTATCCGTTTTTCATCCTCCCATTCCACCTCCATTTGTGCTACAAGAAATTCAGTTTCATTTATCCAGACAATATTTGCTAAGTCCATATCCACAAACTCTGTTTCATTGAAAAAAGAGAATAAATTTTCAGGGCTGTCCTTTGAATGGACCCTGAATACTTTTACTTTGGGAACATATCCAGCCTCATAATCATAGTCAGTATCTATAAAAGCCATGTATTTATAATCCGGAGAAAAGGCTGGTACCCCGTTATTATAATCTCCATCCCCTGCCAGGAAATAGGATAGACCGGTTTGGGCATCCACCAGGAAAAGATCAGCAAAACCATGTAAATCGCCGCTAACGGAACAGGAACGGACCGCATGCAGATGCATATCCGGATAATAACCGACATATTCAGTCCATTTATCATTCAAACATAAAAAAGATTTCTGAATATAGTATCAAACAAAAACAACCCGCTTTCCTCCTCTGTTTTATACTCAATTAAAAACAATACAATATGAAAATAGAAGAGTTAAAAGATACCCTGTTAGGAAAAGGGTTTTGCGGTGAAAAGAGGGATAGTGGCTATAATCATACCCTTGACAAAGGCCAGTTCAAACTGATCTGTTATGTGGAGCCGGGCATAGAAGTCGAATTTGTATCTATTTACCGCTGGAATGACAACAATGTAAAAGGTACTTATAACATCTTAACCGACCACTTAGTAGGGTACAACGGAGATGTAGGCACCCTGTTCCGCAAAACCAAAGAGAATCTGCCTCAATATATCGGGGAAACCATAGACACACATGCAGAATTGGAAAAAGTAATACGGGATGTATTTGACTAATTTACCGGCCGGTTTATTTCTGATAAGGGAAAAACTCCGCATTGTATATTACCTCCAACCAGTGAGTCCTGTATCCGGACGAATTGAGCTGTACAGCTCAGCATTTCGACTCCTGTATCCCGTTTCATCAGCTCCTGTATCCCGTTGGCCTGAGCTGTACAGCTCAATTCATCAGGATACCGGGAGCGTTTAAATCTTTCCCAATACTCTTTTTGCCGTGATCCGGTACTCTTTTCCCTGCAAACCGGACTATTGGAAGATAAAAACAGTACTGGTATACGGGAAAAAAAAGCCTATCTCTCTTCCCCCAAGGGAGCTGTAAAAATACTCTCATAGTTCTTTAAGAAAGTTACAGATTGTAATTTATATAATCCCTGACAGGGATTTAGCAATAGCCCGGGGTTTCCAACCCCGGGTTTAATTATATTTTCTTCTTAACCCGGGGTGTCGTTACACTCTACCCCGGGCTATTTATGGATTCCTTACAGGAATAGACAAATCAGCCTGCTATAATTTTTATCCCGGCAGCCATGTAGTGGCTAATGGTTTGTTCCTTCAAATAAATCATGGGTTTCTTTGGTGCGGGTTGTTTTTGCTTTGTAGTTATTAAAGGTATAACTAAAGGCGAGTGTCACCAGCGGATAGTCCGGCCGTATTTTGGTAATGGAACGAAGATCGGCTGTATTTATATCACTCACATACCGGGCCGAGTTAAACACATCCCGGAATGAGAGCGTACCGGTCAGCCTCCGGTTCAGGAACTGGTGGCGTACCGCCAGATTGACGTACCAGAATGCATCCGTACGCCCCTGAGTGGTTACGGAAGGGCCCACAAAGTTGCCATCCACCTGGATACGGGTCAGTTTCCCGATCTCAATCCCATTGTTCCAGGTAATATCATAATTAGTACTCTTCTCATCTCCCCCACTCATTTTGTATTCGTTTTCCACTTTGTAGTGATATACATTTCCATTGATATTTACGCTCCAGACCCGTAACGGCTGTACCTGTAAACTAAGCTCCAGCCCGGTCGCGTAATCATGTCCCACGTTGGCCATCGAATCTAAGGTAACACCCGCTTCAAAAGGGATACGCAACCGTTCGATTTTGTCTTTCCGGCTACGGTGGAACAAAGAGGCGGAGACAGAAACATCTTCTATATTCTTTTTGTAATTGAGTTCAAAGGAATTAATATATTCCGGCCGGATATCCGGGTTTCCGATTTCCGCCGAATAATAGTCCCGGTAGGTAATATAAGGTTCCATATAGAACAGGTCCGGCCGGGTCGTCCGCCGGGAATAGGAAAAGAGCAGGGTATGCTGACGGGGAAAAGTATAGCCTATATGCGCGGAAGGAAACAGTTCAAACCGGTTAAATGTCCGGTCAGCCCCTTCGATGGAGCTCCGCAATACCCGGTGGGTATGCTCCGCCCGTACCCCCGCCTGAAACTCAAAACTCTTGTAACTATCCCCTACAAGAGCATAGATAGAGTTTACTCCCTGCTGGAAATAGAACGTGTTGTAAATGTCATCCCGCCAGTAGAACTCTTTCGTGTCAGGATTATAGAACTGCATACTGTAATCCCCATCTTCCAGATAAGAGAAATACTGGTACCCGGTTTCGATCCGGCCGGATTCCCGGTAAGGAAAGACATAATCCAGATTAGCCCGCACCGTCCAGCGGTGTTCATCTTCCCAGGCCCGGTGTCCCTGTTGGATCACTCCCTGTTTATTGTATAATTCACTTTCAAAATACTCCAGGGCATTCCCTCCATATTTCAGATAGAAGCTGGCCGAGATCTGATGTCCTTTGTCATTGAAGGTATGATCAGTTCCCAACGTACCCTGGAAATAAGTTTCATGCAGGTCATAATCGTCCCGGCTGTCATAGATCCCTTTCTCAAAAGTGGTGTTCCCCTCTTTGCGTTCCTCCGTATAATCGAGGTTCCCTTTCCGCAACCGTCCTCCGTAACCTCCTTCTACTTCTGCACTGAAGGATGTATTCGGCAAGTCATACATCCACCCCGTTTTTAAAGAGTAATTGAAGTTATTGCCTTTGCGGGGACCATCTGAATGGGAGGTAGTGACCGTATCCGCAACAATGGTTGTTTTTTGCTGATTGAAATTACTTTTCCGCAGACGGTCGTTCCAGGTCCCGCCAATGTACCAGCGGGAAGCATCTTTCTGGCTCATCACCAGGAAATCGACCCCCCGTGATAGGAAAGTACTTCCATTCATATTGACCATGCCACTGATCCCATTCCGGGAATGCTTTTTAGTAATAATATTGATAATACCCACATCCCCATCAGTATCATGCCGGGCAGAAGGAGTAGTGATGATCTCTATATTCTCAATATGGGAAGAGGGAATCTGTTCCAATGCCTGGGTACCGGAAAACACACTGGGTTTGCCATCCACGTACACCGCAAAGCCGGAACTTCCCCGGAACGTCACGTCTCCTTCAGCATCCACCCGGATAGAGGGCGTATTTTCCAGAATATCAACCGCCGTTCCTCCGCTGGCCAATAGATTACCGGAGGCCTCAATGACTTTTTTATCCAGTTTATAAATGATCTGTTTTCGTTGAGCTACGACTTCCACCTCGGCTAATCCTACTTCCAGCGGTTTCATTTCGATGGTTCCCAGGTCCACGGTCGCACTGCCGCCATGGATGATGATCCCCTCACGGGACCAGATATCAAAGCCCACCAGACGGATCAGCAGACTATACTCGCCATCCTTCACACCGGAAAGAACAAAAGTCCCGTTTGCATCGGGAAAGGTATGCGCCACCGGCTGGTCGGTTCCTTTGGAAAAAAGGATAATATCGGCATAATCAATGACAGTATGATTCCCCGCTTCTACTACTTTTCCTTTGATAGAAGGAGAAGAGTTCGCGAAAACAGAAAAAGGTACACACAGAAAAAAGGCTACAAAAACAAGTGTTTTCATTTTACAATGGTCTATTAAAAATAAAGTGTCCGGACAATAATGGCCCCAAAGATAAAAGAAAATGAAATGATCTATTGGTTGTATAATAAAATACTACTATTTTTGATGATGTTTAACTAATAGAATATATGAAGCGTTTTGCCCTCCTTGCCGTTTTTCTACTCACTCTTATATCACCGGTAACTGCCCAGAAAGTAGGCCTTGTCCTGAGTGGAGGCGGAGCCAAAGGAGCTGCCCATATCGGGGTGATCAAAGCGCTGGAGGAAAACAATGTCCCGATTGACTATGTGACCGGTACGTCGATCGGAGCGATTATCGGGAGTTTGTATGCGATCGGATATTCACCGGAGGAGATGCTGGAACTGATCCTGTCGGATGAGTTCGGATACTGGCAGACGGGACAGGTAGAAGATGAATATATCTATTATTTCAAGAAACCGGACCCAACGCCGGAAATTGTACGGTTCTCGATTGACCTGTCTGACTCCCTGCAAATCCGGACTAACATCATTCCGAAGAGCCTGATCAACCCCATCCAGATGAACCAGGCTTTTATGGCGTTGTATGCACCTGCTACAGCCAAAGCGGGCTGGAACTTTGACAACCTGTTCGTCCCCTTCCGGTGTGTAGCTTCGGATGTATATGGTAAACGAGCGATTATTTTCAGGAACGGAGACCTGGGGGATGCCGTACGGGCTTCCATGACATTCCCGTTCGTATTCAAACCTTTATGGAAAGATAGTGTTCCCCTTTTCGACGGAGGTATTTATGATAATTTCCCGGTGACTCCTATGATCGAAGCCTTTCATCCGGACTTTATTTTCGGATCGGCCGTGGCAGGTACGGATGTCAAACCATCGGAAAACCCTTATAGCCAGATTGAAGCTATGATCATGCAGAAAACCGAATATGAAATTGACGAAGATGAGGGCATGATGCTGAAGTTCCGTTTTCCGGACGTGAGCCTGCTGGACTTTCCCCGGGCACGGGAGTTAATGCAAATCGGTTATGACCGGACGATGGCGATCATGGATTCTATCAAAATGCGTGTCCCCCGTGAAGTGCCTTTACAGATTGTGGAAGAACGGCGGGAACGTTACAAAGAGAGCCTGCCTCCTCTGATGTTTAAAAATATTTATATCACAGGGGTAAATGAGCTGCAACGGAAATACATAGAATCCCAACTCCACCGGGATATCAACGACCAATTCTCGATGGAAGAATTCAAGCGGGCTTATTTCAAAATGCTGGCTTATTCTAAAATCGGGGAGATCATTCCCCATGCTGTTTACAACCGCCGGGAAAAGATGTTTGACCTCTACCTGGATGTAAAAATAACCGAGGAGATCCCGGTAAGCTTCGGGGGAAATGTCTCTTCCCACCAGGCCAACCAACTCTTTTTAGGCGTCGGTTACCAGCTATTATCAAAATATGCTGCTGATTTCAATGCGAACTTCCAGATGGGGAATTCTTTTGATGGGGTCCTGCTGAACAGCCGCGTTTATTTACAGACGAAACTCCCTATGTATATAAATGTAGAAGGGGTCTATTCCAATAAAAAGTACCAGGAGAGCCAGTCTCTTTTCTATGAAGAAGTGGTGCCTTCGTTCATTAAGCAGCACGAACTCTACGGAAGAGTCAAACTGGGATTCCCGTTCCTGAACCGGGCCAAAGCTGAAATCGGAATTGCCGCGGGACGGTTGAATGATTACTACCTGCAATCTAACACCAGTACGCTTTACAATACCTCTTTTGACCGGAGTAAGTATGACCTGTTTGCCGGCACCCTGAATATCGAACGGAATTCTCTGGATGCGATTCTATATCCTACCGCCGGACGGAGACAATCCCTGACAGCGACCTATGCTACGGGGAAAGAGTATTTTATGTATGCCGGTGAAAAAACAGATAAATTTAAACAAACTCATAGCTGGATGCAGATCAAAGGGCTATGGGAACATTATTTTACGCTGAACAAGCGGTTCCGGCTGGGATACATGACTGAACTGATGATTTCGAGTAAGAACCTGATGTCCAACTACACAGCTTCTATCTTACAGGCTCCGGCATTTACCCCGACCCCTCACAGCCAGATCGTGTTCAATGAAGCCTTCCGGGCCAACCAGTATGTAGCAGGCGGCATCTCTCCCATCCTGAGATTCAGCCGGCTGGTTCATTTGCGGGCGGACCTGTATTGCTTCATTCCTTTTTATGAAATAAAGAAAGAAACGATACGGATAGATGACCGCCTGACCTATTCACCTTATTACAGTCCGTTTATAGATAATTTCAATTATATGGGTGAGATGGCACTGGTCGTGCAACTGCCTTTTGCCTCGATCAGTGTGTATGCAAACGGGTACAGTTATCCCTCCGGTAATTTTAATGTGGGATTGAATATTGGTTACCTGTTATTTAACCGGCGGATGCTGGATTAATACGGAAAAAATATCCGGATTGTTTTGCACAATTAAAGATTTCTTCTACCTTTGCACACGCAAACGATAATGAAGGGCCGCGTAGCTCAACTGAATAGAGTAGCTGACTACGGATCAGCCGGTTACAG